>DMAP01000215.1 GCA_003446975.1 Clostridiales bacterium
CCTGTTGTCGGTGAATATCAAACGCTATTGCTGATCGCTGCTTGGGTCTTACTGGCCCTGGGTACTATCATTAAAGGTTTATAAAGTCTTTTTTATATTGAATGATAAAGACAAGACAGAAGGTTGGAATTTAGTACTTTATTTGATTTTGTAATAAGTGATCACACTGATCGGGAAACAGGCTGCGGGTCATTGCGAGGAAGTTGAAAAAGACAGCGGCATCCAAACCAATACTACATCAATTGCCTGCTTGACGTGCTCGCACAGATGCAGGAAACATTGGTTAAAGAATAGTTAATCCTGTCGTAAAAACGTTGCTCGCAATTTAGAAAACCGCTCCGCAATTCCTGAATCTTGCTCTCATGAAAAAGCCGAGGAAAATTCCTCGGCTTTTTATCTATCAATCACACAAAAATTAACACTAGAGATGAATCTTCAAATTCTGTTGGATTTGTTCCATACGAACTTCTCCAACACCGGCCATTCCCGCGAATTTTGGCCAATCCTCAACCGCATGGATAACCTGATGGATCATCTCATTAGCCTGCGCTTCCTTGATGCCGGCAGTTTTTGCCAGTGCAATCAGGTCCTCGCTTGAAAATGAATCTGGTTTTCCGTTGATACTCATCTGATGACGGCTGGTCCACTGCCCCATAGGGTCATATGCGTAAGTGACATCAAACGCCGGAGATAAACGCCATTCTCCACCTCGATTCATCAAGAAAGCGATGTTTTTTACGTGGTCGTCCTGATTGCAGGCGATTACGTTGAACATTGCCCTTAGTACTTGCTGTTCGATATCCTCCCTGGATAAATTTAAGCGCTTCATCACGTTTATGGCTTGTTCATACGAATAACTCGCCGGCTGGTTGTAATCATAATGCGCCATCGCGCATAAGGATTGCATATGGAGTTTCTTGCCATTTGCATATCTGTCAAAACGTTTCGTCATAAAATGGTTTCTTCCGCCTTCTTTATGTAAGCGGCATTCGGTCATTTTTATCCCGGCGGAAGTTGCCATGAAATAATAAGCGTACTCAATTATCCCATAACCAAGCGGATCAGCCAGCTCTTTATCGCGGTTATTTTTTACGCCATCGAATTTCAAGAGCCAATATTCAAAACCAGGGTCCGAATCAATTTGCCCGGAGCGAAACTCATCGGTTTTGGGATTCCAGGCCAGGATAGCCTTCGCTCTTGCCCCACCGGCTGATGTACCTACCCGCAGGATAGTCTGCATCGCTTCCCGATCATCCTCGCCGGTAAACACGCCCTTAAGGCTGGCTCTTTCTGCCAGGATTTTATTTGCCAAATCGACAAGTTGCGCAACCTCAATCTTTTTTTGCTCAGATTGCAGTCCCAGAATAGCCGGTTCAAACTCAAGCGCGCCCATTCCACGCTTACCAACGTAGCATAAGCGCTCTACAGAATTGAAGCTCTCCGCCGACCTGCCCTGCGAAGCCAGCCAGGCATCAATAACCGCGTTACCGAATTTATCCGGCAAAGAATCCGCCAATAAACCCGGCAGTCCTTTGAACGTGTTCCTGGGTAATGCAGGAAACTCATACGGAAATTCATTTAACGGCATCATCAGCGGCGCGATCTGTATATCACTCGCTAAAAATTCGGGCGCATACTGGAAAACACCAATTTCACGGTCTTCCAGCCAGGAAACGGCGCCAATCATGCTGCCCCACAGCACAACTCGCGCATCAGTCATTTAAATCACCTTCAGTCTCATCCCCCCACGACCAGGGCTTCTTTTCTAGTTCTGTAGATTTGGAACTTGCGCGCTTGCGTTCATTCCCCTTCAGGTTGACGCGATCAATTGGCCTGATGCTTGGATCCGGCAGCAAAGTTTCCAGGTTCTGTTGAATGCCTAAAGCAATCAAAACCCTGATAAAAGTATCCAAAGATACACCTTTTCCGTTTTCTAACCGGACCATCGTTCTTAGCGATACACCCGCATCATTTGCCAGTTCCTCCTGTGTCATATTGCGAGCCAACCGGATGTTTTCTAACTTATTACATAGTGCAAATTCAATCTGGTCACTGGTGGCAATTGAAAAATCAATTGGATATGTCATGATAGTTACTCCTTTTAATACGCAATATATTACCTATTAACTAGATAATAAATATTTAATGTGCAACTTATTACCTATTATTATAAATCATTCAGAATAAATATATAGATATTTAACACGCAATATATTGCGCACTATCTCATTATTTTAGCTATAACACGCAATATATTACGTGTTATAGAAATTATTTAAGGTTAATAAGGAAAGGTTAATTGGTTTTTTCCACCAGAACCACGTAATCGGGCTGGCCGGTTTCAATGGCCATGCGGCCTGTGTTGTCAGTTGAACTATTCATTGTAGTAGGGATCAACATAGAATAGTCACACACGATTTATGATTCTGTCATGGGTGTGACGTAGCAGTAGCCTGGGACACATATGGCGTAAAAATCACGTCCTCATATCCCAGGTCGTCCAACAACCGCTCAATAAAAACCTCCGCGTTGTCATTAGCCTGCTGCAGGATGCCATCTTCCAGCGCCGCCTCATAAATCTCCTGCTCGGCAGCTTGTCTGGCCAGCGTTTCCAGGTCCGGATCAGCCTGACGAAACAACCCTGTCTCGCGATCATATACGCGTGACTTCTGGTTATCTAAAGTCGCGATGAAAATTTCAGGGTCCGGCAGGTCAATTTGGACCACACCGTCCGAAATCACGATATCATCCCGGTTCAGTTCAGACAGATCCACACCCGCGATCACCATACCATGCGCAATTAGCAGCAGCCGGTCGCCGAACAGCTCGCCCAGTACCTCTTGGCCAGTTTCAGCTGTGATCACCTTTTCAACCGTGTACTGGATGGTTTCCAGACGCGCCAGTACTTTCACCTCATTCACGATGGTCACCGGATCCGGCAGGATAGTGGGCGTCGGGTGCAGCACCTGTGCCACTTGCGTTTGCATGTCATTGTTAGCCGCCCGAATGGGGTCCACCACATTGCTGGTCAGTTGGCGGAGGCCATAGTACGCTCCCGCACCGGCTAAAATGAAAATTAGAAAAATAGTCCCGATAAAAATCCATTTATTTCTCATCTTTTCCTCCCTATTAACTATAAAGGATGATCTTCCTTTTAATAATAAAGGCTTTATTAATTCAGTCTTCCCAATTGCGTCGAGTGCCCTTCAATGTAGCTATGAAAGCTGCATTTCACTTGATTAAATGGATCGCGAGTAGCTGGAAGAAGCTTTATATGCAGGTTGAAATCAGGCGTAATTTCTCCTATACTCAAAATAGTACAAGATAAATCTAAATCAGAAAGAAGGGTCACATGAGTGTCGCAAAAATAACAGAAATAAAAGTATCCTCGACCAAGAGTTTTGATGATGCCGTGCGCGAGGGAATTGCCCGCGCCAATAAAACGCTTAAAAATGTTCGGTCTGCCTGGGTTAAAGATTTTGAAGTAATCGTCGATGAGCAGGGTCAAATCACTGAATACCGTGTATTGTTGAAAGTATCCTTTATCCTCGCCGATTAGAAAGTGTTCTTTACGTAAAATATTAGAGGCAATTCGCGAATTTCCGCCAGGCTTTCTTTATAATAAAGAAGAAAGTCCGTAAACAATAATCGAAAATATATAAGCAATTTTTCCAATAACCTCGCGGCCTATTTCTTTTAAATATTTAAAACACTCGGTTCAGAGGAGATTCAGGCTGCCTTAAATCCATGCGTGGATCACCTGATTTCCCGCTTGGAAGCCGGCTCCGGTCTGGAATAGAAACATCCATGAAACCTCCCTGCTTCTCCCAAGCTGCCCATATTTTCTTCTTCTCCCGTACAACTTTTTCATAGAAAACCCGTATGTATTGATGTCAAAAGGTTTTGATAAAGGAGAAAAAATGGACAGCGAAAATAATATGGATCATACGGATTATGGAAAAACCAAAGTCGGTCATCGCGGCCATACCTCTGAAGCAGTCTATGGCTTGGGCCTGATTGGCGCATGGGTATATTTCATCGGCAATGCCGCAACTTTCTGGCTCGGAGTATTGGGTTTCTTGAAAGGCTTGGTTTGGCCCGCGTACCTGGTCTATGCAGCACTTAAATATCTGAATCTGTAATTCTCAGCACTATTAATTCCTACGTAACTAATACCAATAATTCCGGCTCCGGTCAGTTTTATTAATGACTCGAGGCCGGAATTATCTTAATTGTATGACAAACATCTTAAGTCTATCGATTTCGCAGATACGCCAATTACTTTCAGGTTTTCTTGTGATAATATATGTTCTTCATTTACTGTATAGCGTAAATTAATATTATATTAAAAGAGGAAAAACAATGTCCAATATCCCCACCCCCCATATTGAAGCAACTTCAAAAGACGAGATCGCTAAAGTAGTTCTTATGCCCGGCGACCCGCTGCGCGCCAAGAAAATTGCAGAAACCTACCTGACCGACGTAAAGCAATTTAACCAGGTACGCGGCATGCTTGGATTCACAGGCACATATAAAGGAAAGCGCGTCAGCGTTATGGGCTCAGGTATGGGTTTCGGCAGCATTGGCATTTATTCATACGAACTGTACAAATTCTATGATGTGGACACCATCATCCGCATCGGTTCCTGCGGCGCCTCCCGCCCCGACATCAAGGTCATGGATATCGTCCTGGCCGACAAAGCCTTTTCCACCGAAACCTTCGCCAGGGAAGCCCACGGCTTCGAGGAGAACCTCATCGAGGGCAGCCAGACCGTGGCCGACACCATCCGCGCGGTGGCCAAAGAGAACAATATCAAAATGCATGAGGGCAACATCGCCTCTGGCAACGTCTTCTATTCCTCTGTGCGAGATGATTGGGAAAAACTGGAAAAAGAAAACGGCATCATCGCTGCGGAGATGGAAGCCTTCGCTCTGTTCGCCAACGCCAAAGCCACCAACAAGAATGGCGCCTGCCTGCTGACCGTCTCCGACAGCAAGTACGACCAGGATAAGAACCTCACCGCCGAAGCGCGCCAAAATGCCTTCGACGACATGATGGTGTTGGCTCTGGAAACCGCCGCCAAGCTGGTTGATTAATCAATACTTTTACTAAGAAATAACAGCCTCGCGAGGGGCTGTTATTTCTTGTCTATAAATTAAAGGGTTAATACTTAAAGAACCCGGTTAATATTAATAAATGCATTTCAATATTAGATTTTGATATAATCAATAAACGGTTGTTCATTTATAATCGCGAAAATTTTTTAAAAATACCGTTAAAAATTGCTATTATCAAAAGGTAATCTTTTTTATAAAGAGAGCTGTATCATAAAAAGCGAGGTTCCATCATGAGCGATCAATCCAAATCGGTAAAATTTGCCACCATGACAATCCTGCATGCCGGCAATGCCAGGAGATTCATCTCAGACGCTTATAAAGAACTGAGTGAATTCAATTTTGACAATGCTCGTGAAAAGATCGGACAAGCGCGTGAAGAAGCCCTGTTTGCCCATCGCGAACAATCCAAAATCATTCAGTCTGAATCGGATGGAGAATCTTTGGAATTTTCTTTACTGCTCACCCATGCTCAAGATACGCTGATGTCTGCGGTTTCTGAAATGTACATCGCTAAAAATCTAATCACTATCGTTGAGAAGATTTACGAAGATAGCCATCACCAACGACAATAAATTACCCCATCAATCAAGAGTCTTTTATATCTTTATCCGGTTGATCGTTATTTTGACTGAACAAACCATATAAATAAGCATCGGCGAAATAATCAAATCCACCCTCGATAAAACTATTCTCTTTTAATTTGTTCTCGTTATCGACAATCCCTTTATCCGACATGAGATAGCCAAAAAACAAGCCCAAAACTGCCCGGTAAAGCAGGCGAACGTTGACATCTTTGAGTTTTTCATCACTTTCTTGAATCTCTTCTATCGTCTGCGACACCTTGGTAAAAGTTTTATCAAACAAAGCTGGGATATGCTGTCCGTTGAATTCAAGCACCTCGATCAAATGCAAGCGAATTAGTTCCGGTCGTTTATCCCATTCTTCGAGCAATTTGTCTGTCGCATCGCGTATATATTCCTCGACGGAATTCCCTTCAGCCTTACTCAACACCTCAGGAATACGAAGCCAGGGATGATACGTATTTAATACCGCTTCAAATAGAGCAGTTTTGCTATCAAAATGATTGTATAAAGCCCCTGCCACAAGTTTTATCTTCTCGGTGATCTGCCGCGTCGTTGTAGCATGAAAACCATTTAAGATAAAAAGGTCACAGGCTGCATTGATCAATTCCTGTCTAGTCTGTTCACCACGCAATTGGTAGTCTTGATTTTTGTTTTCCATGAGAACAATTACTTTACCACTTATTAATAAGATATCTATAACATTTTAGAATTTCTTTCTTTTGATTATACAAACAAACTGAAAGAATAGGATATTAGATAATGAAACAGGCAATTTTGTCCAATATTACCAGAGATTTTTCCGTCTTTTTAAGAAATCTTTTCTATCCACGAGAAGTAATTTTGCAAATTGCCCTTCTGTTATAGCAAGCCTTTTTTACCAATTGATCTCAACAAGGTAATCTTTAAGAAGCTTAAACTAGACCTTTGTTGTAATAGACAAATAGAGGCATGTTAAGATATCAAGATATAATATTTTTGCTGGCTGGGACCAGCGTGCAATGATTTTTATTCTTTGGGTTATTTATACATATTATGAAATTTGAAACAACGATTGCCAATGAACTGGGGATGCACGCCGACGCAGCTATTCAGTTCGTGCAGACGGCAAGCAAGTTTAAGTCGAATATCCGGGTTTTCCATAAAAATAAAGAGGCGGATGGAAAAAATGTGATAAAGCTGCTCGGATTAAGAATAGAAAAGAACTCCCATATCACTGTTATTGCGGAAGGGGAAGATGAACAATTGGCATTACAAGAGCTGAAGATGTTGGTTGACAATAACTTCTGGGATGAACGGTATTCTCCTGACCGCCATCAGAAATAATATGTGCTTTCCTCTCCCGAATTATGGGGTTGGGTTAAGCCGAAGTTGTTCTATTTTTATTATTGGCAGTATAGTACCAATTTTCATTTCTATTGAGATTCTTCTTTCAACATTTTTAAATAGTGGGGTAAAGCGGATAGACAAAATATCACCAGCGGGATAATCATGATCAGCCCAATAATAAGATAGGAATTGTTATAACTCCCATTGACTTGTCCAGACCAGCTAAACAAATATAACCCTGCAAAAGAGCCGATATCCTGTCCAAAAATTAACGTTGCATTGCATGCACCGCGTCTGCAAGGTTCCACCATTTTTAAAGCCATTGGTGAGAATATCGCAAATACCATTCCATAGCCAATCCCCAAAAGGCCGCTTCCAAGGAAAAATCCAAACGCTGAGTTGATAATTCCAATGATGGAGTATCCAATGATTGTGAATCCGATTGCGATTGTTCCCACGTTCTTTGGGTTATCCATATCAACCAGATATTTGCTCAGCAAACGAGAAATTAGGAGACCACTGCCATAGAACAGTAAAAACAAGCCTCTACTTTCAATACCCAATTCCTTTGAATAAAGAGGTCCAAAGGTAAACAATCCGGGCATGCCCAATAATAAAAATCCAAGAACAGCAGTTATTCGGTAAACTTTCCGTTCGAAAGTTGTGTTCAGTGAAAAAACTGCTTCAGAATTACGAACATCCTCATAGGGCATGAACAAAACCAATATAGTTGCGGAAATTCCTAAGATGCCTGCGGTCATAAAAATCAGGTTAAAATTACCGTCACCTAAAAGCATAAACCCCAAATTTGGCGCCAGTACCACGCCGGAAAGCATCGTGATGATAGAGATGATGCCAAATCCATCTGATCTTTGTTCTTCGGGAAGAATATCCGCTGGTATTGTGCCTATTGCAGTGGTGTACATTGATACAGGAATTCCCACAATCAATCGTATCATTCCCAGCTCTGTAATTTCCAGTGGAAGTAATAATAAGAAATTCGATAATGCCATGAGAATAAAAGAAATGACCAAAGTCAGTCTGCGCCCCCATCTGTCAACTATATAGCCGGAGAAAGGGCGGAAAATGATAGTTATCAAAACTGTCAGGCTGGAGATGATTCCGATTTCTACGGCTGAGCCGTTGTATCGATCCAGTATGTAAAAGGAAAGAACTGAGTTAGTGCTCGTCACAGATGAAATTGATAGAATTTTTAAGAGTAAAAACGTGATGAACTGATTGTTCCATAGACTGTTTTGTGGTTTTGTTGAAGCTTTCATGTTAATTCCCTGATTTGAATATTGACAGATAATCTCGAACCGAGCTGAATTTTTATTTCTTTTAAGCGCCTTGAGCAGTCAATCTAAGAACAAAATGCAATCCCCCTGAATAACTTGCAACGAGAAAGCTGCTTAAAGTAAATTTGTAAGAAGCATAGGTGAGTATTCTTAAACGAAAACTAACTTAATAAGATGTGGAGAATTGATTTTTGCATCAATCTGTAAAATTGATTCAAACACCTTCTTCTATCTTGAATCTGGTTAAATATTTCTCGTTGAAAAGCTCCTTGTCTATTCTTGAATCATAGACAAGGCGGCCTTCAACGTAGGTCGCAATTGCTTCGTAATCGTCATTGATCACAACCAGATCGGCGTCTTTCCCTACAGCGATTGAACCTTTCTGTTCACCCAATCCATAAAACTGAGCAGCGTTCAAGGAAGACATGCGCAGAATTTGTTTCAGGGGTATATTCAATTGATTCGCTAATACAGAAATGCCATACAGAACAGTTTTTGTGGAACCCATCAACCGCCCTGTATCAGTTTTGCTAAAACCACTTTCATCAATCGTGACTTTTGTATCTCCAAAGAACTTATAGGTTCCCACTGGCGCCCCGCAGGCTTGGGAAGCATCTGAAACCATAAACCAGTGGTCAAAGTCTTTTAAACGAAACATAATTTCAAGCATGATTGGGTTGACGTGCATTCCATCACAGATCACTTCACAATACACATTTTCGTTGAGCAAGCATGCCCCCAATCCGCCCATATCCCTATGATGAATGCCGCTCATCACGTTGGCTGTATGTGTTGATACGCTGAGCCCATGCTGAAAAGCATGCATGGCCTCTTCATAGTTGCAGTTGCTATGAGCAAACGAAAGAACCACGTTTTTTTCGCGTAAATAATCAATGACTTTTTGACTATCCTTGATTTCTGGTGCTATCGCCATTAATTTGAGAAGACCATCACAATCTTCATAAATTTTTTTCACCAGATCCATATCAACAGTCGGTGTTTCAGCCTCAATCCCTTTTTCACCTGTCCGGTTAAGGTAAGGTCCTTCCGAATGAATGCCTAGTATTCGAGCTCCATCGGGCTGCTCTTTTGCAACTTTGGCAACAACTTTGCACATATCAGGCGAAGTGGTTGGAAAAACACCGGTAATACCGTTGGCAGCACATCCTTTTAGGAAACCTTTTACCTCACATTCGGGATCTGAACAATCACCGCCAAATAAACCAAATCCATTAATCCCATGGATATGCGTATCAATAATCCCGGGAATAATACGGTATCCCGAATAATCAATGAAAGCGTCAACAACTGCATCGCGTGAGTAAAAGTCTATGATCTTTCCATTTTCAATAACCAGATAACCATCAAGGCTGCCATTCTCACAAATGATGCGGTCACATTTTATATACAATTAATCATCCTTTCTTAAAATCATCATATCTAACCAACTCGACATGATTTTCCTCAATAAAGGCTTTCAACCTGGGAGAACAAGCCATGCACAAATCTTTAGCTCTGATAACCGTGTAATTCGAACAGCGGAAGAGATCCTCATCTACAAAACCCACATGACTTACAAGGAAAGAGTTTTCGTAATCCAGTATTTCAGGAATGACCTCCAGGGCACGCTCTTCAACGTCGGTTTGGAGTTGTTTTTCAATAGGAAATGGTCGTAGATACCAATTGATGCTTACCCAATGAAAGTTGAATTCCTTTAGAAAATTCATCGTGTAAGGTATTTCATATTTCTCAGCAATCGTTTCGATTGCCTTATTAATATTGGGTGTTATCAATGAATGACCCTGAATATACCCTGGCTTCTTCCCCACCAGCTCAATAAACCATTTGACCTGGTTTTCTGCCTCGATCATCGTTTCGTCAAATGGATATGGATCATTCTCCATTTTGTCAGTATTCATTTCAGTAAGAGATATATTTGTTTTCGCAACGATCTCGCCGGAGGTATAAAATTCACCAGTGCCTTTCACTAAATTAGGGACTTGATCAACCGGTGAGATGGGCCTGCCAGCCACAAGGTTAATATCAATACCAAAACAACATTGTGGATAATATTTAATCTGTTCGGCTGCAAATCGAGAGCTGGGCATATTAACGAATAATCCCGTGTTACGGACCAATCCATCGCGAATCCCTTTCAGCGCACCGCAGGTAACCCCTTCGGTAATCCCATAATCGTCTGATTGAAAAAGCAGTTTCATTTTCTAAGCTCCTAAGTACTTTATTAATCCCTCACAAAGAAACTCTAATCTTAGAATATCAACTTTGAAATCTTTTTTTGATTGTGTATTACGCACCAGAAAATTATGATTTTCGATTGTTCCTGTACATATATGAAGCATTTTCGGAAAAGATTGCAGTTTGGTATCTTTCAAGTGCTCTTCGGGGACGACCTGGTCAATCACATCCACGTTGGTTAGAACTTCAACCATTTTTTTCGCTTCAATGCTCGTCGCCTGGTTGTGTGCACAGACTAATTTTTCCCCATAGGATACGCAGTCAATATAAATAATCGTTTTGTTCTTCAAGCTTTCATCTTCAGCAAATATGCGCCATCCTGTATTTGAGCTAACGGTATTATCCAGAAGAACATAGGCGACATTTCTATTTTTTGCTAAACGTTCAGCGAGTGCAGCTATCAGGGCAATGCTGGCTGAATTTCTGTTAAAATTCACCGAATTCGGAATACCTGTAATCAACCGATAACAAAAAATGATCAAGCCGACAAAAAAAACAATGCTTATTACTTTTATTAGTATAGAAAAAGACAAAAATTGCCTAAATACAAAATATGTCAATAAGCTAGAGCCAATGTAAATTAATGAGCGAATAAGTAATTCTCGATTTTCCTGAGAAAGGTTCTTTGATAAATTGAATGGGAAATAAGTAAAAGGAAGAAGAGAACGGGAAGGTGTGTCATACGGGCACACAACCAGATATTTAGCCTTTTTGGTATCCCCTATATAAATATTGGAAACATGAAGCAGTTTCTTTTTAACTTCTTGAAGTTCTACAGCATAATTTAGATTTCTAAAAAAAGGTTCTGCTTGTGAATAGAAAATCCTTTTCTGTCGTTTCGTGTACCGTTTTGCTAATGTCACACCGAATAGCATTAATAAATTTTTCATTCCATAATCTCATTAAAAAAAGGTTATGGAATATTTCATCCATAACCTTTTTTAACCTAATCTTAGAAAATCCCTATAAGGGCACCTAACAATGATATGCCCATAACGGTGAAAATTAATGTGGTTGCACGAACACCTTTTTTAAGCATTCTTACCAGAACGAATACATAAATGATGCTCAACAATCCAGGGAAAATACTGTTAAAAACATCCTGAATAACAAGCGAAGCGCCGTTGATCGTAATAGCCCAATTAAGTGGTACATAGACCATTGAAGCGGTTAATGCGCCTGTCATTATCAACCCCAGAATGCCGGCTGCTTTCGTCAAGGCATTGATCAATCCTGATTCAAAAATCTGGTCGATGAAGGAAGTACCATATTTGTACCCTGCATTTAAGAGATAATACTTTGCGACCGATTGTGAGACACCATAAAGCAAAATGAACAGGAGTGCGCCCAAGATGTTGCCCTGTGAGCCAAGTCCGATACCGACACCTCCGGCAATGACACGAATGCCATTAAAAAACAGGGAATCGAACATCCCGGCTGTTGGCCCCATGAGGCTGCTATTAATGCTGTTGATTACCGCAGGATCGAAATCGGGGTTCTCTTTATTTTGTTTTTCCAACGCATAAGTGAGACCAGCGATAAAAGAAAAGGGAACCGCATTTGTGTTGAAGAAGTTCTGATGGCGTAAATATGCCGCTTTCTTGCCCTCAGGATCGTCCTTATAGATCTCGTCAATAGCGGGAGCCATTGTTAAGGTAAATCCATTGGCCTCCATCTTCACCATATTAAAACCGATGAAACAGAGGTGGGAACGCAGGAACATCGATTTGAGAATTTTCTTCTCTTTCATATCTTCGGTATTTTTGCTGTTCATGCGAAAAATCCTCCTTCCCCTTCTTTCGACGATTGGGATCCCTTGCCCAGTGAATTCTTCAAATCAATAACGTCTTTATCCTGCATGAAAATCGCAACGGCGATGACAATGCCGATTATTGCGATAGCTATAGTTGAAAGTCCCATGGATTTCGCCATGACAAAACCCAGGAAGAAGAACACACCAACTTTGGGAGACCAAATCATAGAAGTCAAGATCGAGATACCAATACCAATCATCAAAGAAGAAGCTGCTCCCAACCCAGTCATCACCCAGGCAGGCAATGTTGCCATGAATGCACTCAATCCTTCAACGCCATATGCAATGGCGAAGAACATTAATACCGTACTCCACAAGGCTTGGACAACGAACTGCAGGAAGGTTTGATTAAAGAGTTTTCTGGTTTTTCCTTCAGCGGCCAATTTCTCCCAGTGAGGAGCCAGGCCGGACGTAACGGGGGTCCAAATAGCGCCAAGAGACACAACAATTGTGCCGATAGGGATTGCGAGAGCAAGACCCGCTTCTGCATTTTGACCCGTTAAGATAGCGTATGAGACAACAATCACGGTAGATGTTGCCCAATCAGAGGGTAGTGCCCCACCGACCGCAGATACGCCCATGAAAATGGATTCAAGAGAGGCACCTAAAATGATGCCTGTTTTAATATCACCCAGTACAAGCCCCACAATTGGACCCAGGACAATAGGTCTGGTTAAGGTTTGCCAACTGAGCAGGTTTGTCTCAATGACATAGATGACAAAGTACACCAAGCAAGCTTTCAAGGCTGGTATTACCATGTATTCCTCCTTTAATAAATTAAGAATTCTCTATTATTTTCTTTAGAGGTTCTGGTTTATCATCTGGTGTTACTTGATAAAAGCACTCAACACCAGTTTCCAGAATCTTTTTTATAACCAATACTTCGCTATCATAAAGATAAAGGTTTGGACAGAAGACTTTTCGAACCGCCGTACCGGTTTTTATTGCAACTCGACCGTAATTACCAATGTTTACAGTTTTGATACCCTTTACCGAATTTATTAATGTGAGGATATTTTGGGGAGTTTTTACCAGTACCATAATGCCAAGGCTATCAGCACGCGGATCAGCCAACATCTTTATTCCATCGTCCATTCCTACGATAGCTACTTTAATATCCAGGGGAGCGGCCATCATTAAAGATTTTTTGATCAGATCATTTTTCGCGGCCTCATCATCAATTACTACGATTCGATCCACGCCTAAATGTTTTGACCAACGAATCGCAACCTGACCGTGAATCAAACGTTCATCGAGCCGAATTAACTTTATCATTCAGTTCCTCCAAAAATCTTTCTCTTCTTTACCAGTGGATTCGAATTCAACAAGCGTTAGTGCCTTTCGACTTTCTTCCACCATATCTTTCAATTGTTCATGATTGAGTGGCGTATTTTTTAATAACAGTTGCAGCACTAACGCCAGATTCATCCCCGCAATAAGGAAAGTATTGGGCCGATCAAGGCGCAAATACATTTTCTGATTGACACTACCCCCATACAAATCTGACAGCATAATAACCTGCTCTGTATCTGGAACGGATTGAAAAAATTCATCCAGTTTTTCTTCGACGCTTTGCTGGTCAAGATATGCATCAATCACAATTAAATCTTCCGTTTTACCAAGGAGAATATCTAGAGAACTCTTTATTCCACTAGCAAAATAACCATGTGAAGCCGCTAAAATCTTCAGAAGAAATCACCTCCAAACTATAAAAAATTTTTTTATCACTAAAAGCTAATTTGCATCTAGAAAAATAAAATATTTAACGCACCTCCTTTTTCCTTAATTTTTATCGGTTATTCCGTATTTTAGTAAATGAGCGTTTGTTCATTAGTATGGAACGATTATAACTAGAAAAAATGAATAAATCAAGAATCAATTGCAATTTTTAAGTAATGACCACTATTCCAACCAATCATAAAAATGTCGCTTGATATTTGTAAAATCTGAAAAACAATTTATTCCATTAAAGGATTGGTCCCAACTGAACCTGATTTTTAAAACCACATGGTTCAGTTATCGTACTTTGTAGAAGATTGGAAAACAATCCCAAACCAGATAAACTACAAGGAATCCTCGATAAATAATGTCCCTTGAAATAAAACCATTCCCTCACCCATTCTGTAAAACGGGGTTTTGGAAATGGTTTTTCTATCCTTTTTTATAGAGCGGATTTTTATATTTTGTTTTTCCTACTTTTTATATAGGGCCCCGAAATCTACCAATTCAATATTATTATCTTCCAACCATTTTTTAACTAGCGGATCGGTTAATAATTGTAGATCCCTCACACGTGGAATTGTTAATGATGAATTATCAATTACATAAGCATCCAAATAACCAGGGTGAAAATGGAGGATATTATATTCATGAGGGCTTGATAGGATCCCGCAAATATCATCCATAAACATTTCTGCTGTTATGCCTGTATGCAGCGCTTTCATATAGGCTTCATTTGTCATGATCAATTCATGTCCATAGTACAATAGCTCGCTTTCCTTTTCTTGCCACATACCATGGATTTTATATTCATTCATCACTTCCAAACCCGCTTGCCAGGTATTCTTATTACCAGCTGAATGAGGTTCGATGTGATTCGGGTGCTGTCCGGTTAGTTCTTTATGTCTCTCCAGTTGAGCGATGGTCTCCCTTTTAGCATCTTCATACGTAACCACCACTTCTCCTACACATTTTGTGTCATTTGGATTCTCTGATTTCCACATTCTGGATTTATAAAAGAATCCTTTTTCATCGACCATGCTGCTTACATTATTGGAAACCGGTTTACCCTGCACGAAATTGATATGTGCAGCTAGTGGTGCCTCGGGACATTCTTTATCTCTTAGTTTTACGGCAAATTCTGCCGTATCCATATTGCTCATCAAAGAAAGAACTGTAACAATTCCTTCTTTATATGCCTTGATCGCGCCAATGCTGTACGCCTCACTTAATCCGAAATCATCTGCAACAACAATTAACTTTTTCATCGGTTCTCCTTTGTTTTTCTCATCCTTATAGTGGTCCATTACTGTCTCATTGCAATTTTTGAAATGGCGAGATTATGTTCCTGTAAATATTGCAAAAATATATAAATGAGCGTTTGTTTATTATTATAATAAGAAAAAGAAATTTCGAGAATAAAACTATCGTAATTGAAATCACTTACAGGCAGTCTTACACTACCCATTCACCTGCCTCAATCTCGATATGTACGTTAGCATAACGCTTCAGAACGATTCGACGCCATGATAGTGCTGGCCTTGGAAACCGCTGCCGCGCTGGTCAATTAATTAAAATTCATTCAAAAGAAAAACAACCCCTTACGGGGTTGTTTTGTTTAATTATTTTTTTTCACAGGATAAATATCCCATTCTTTCGGAATACACTCAAGTAATGTGACCTCAGCTAGTCCTTCGCAAAGGTAACTTTTAAAAGAGGTGCGCTGCGTTCTATTGCACCAGAATTCACAGGCAGAACATCGGCAAATTCCCTGGTGTTCATCACAACAATGACAATTACAGCAGCGTGTCCGGCTGCCTGAATGGCCTCTTTATCAAAATCCAGCAGTATATCGCCACACTTGACCTTTTGGCCCACAGTTACTTTTGGGATAAAGCCTGCACCGTTCATCTCTACTGTATCCATACCTACATGGATGAGCAGCTCGATACCGTCATCACTCGTTACACCTACAGCATGGCGTGTCTTTGGAACCAGCGACACCGTACCATTAAAAGGCGCGTAAATCCGCTCCTCTGCCGGTTCAATACCGCATCCCTTACCTAAAACACCTTTGGAAAACACAGGGTCGGGGATCTGTTCAAGGGGGACATATACGCCTTGAACAGGGTTATAAATCATTCCCGGTTCGGTCTCGATGAATTTTTTGGTTGTGAATAACTCTTTTAAGATACCCAAAGTATTATCAGCCTTTCTAAATACCTTCACTATTTCAATAAGTCAAACAATTATTAATTATCGATGATTCCAGCGTTTGTTGCAATGCATTTCTGATACCAAAAAAAAGAATCTTTGCGCAGACGCTCATTTGTACCGTTGCCATAATCATCTCTATCCACATAAATCACGCCGTACCTTTTGCTCATTTCCATGGTGCCGCAAGATACGATATCAATGAATCCCCACATCGTATATCCGATCAAATCCACACCATCTTGAATGGCTTCACCCATCTGTTGGAAATGGCGGCGTAGATAATCGATGCGGTAGTCGTCATGGATCCGGCCATCCGCATCTGGCATGTCCGTAGCACCGATGCCATTTTCAGCTACGAAAACAGGTAATTGATAGCGGTCGTACATCTGATTAAGTGAAATCCGCAAGCCAATTGGGTCAATCTGCCAATCCCATTCACTGGTCGGCAAATATGGGTTCTTCTTTCCGGATAACAGATTTCCGCTGGTAACTTCATAATTCGGATCATCGGACGAGATCATCGACATGTAATAGCTGAATGCCAAATAATCCACCGTGTTCTCTGCCAAAATTCTATCGTCATCCGGCTCTTTTTCAATATAAATATCCAGTTCTTTAAACATCCGTTCCGCATAGGGAGGATATTTACCGCGCGCCATCACATCCGTATAAAAATAGTTCTTATAATTCTCATCGAGGATAGTCTGCATCACATCTTCGGGTTTACAGGTGGCCGGATAAGAGGTAAAACGTGCAATCATCCCACCCACCATGCTATTAGGCAGAATTTCATGCGCCGCTTTTACAGCCAAAGCATTTGCAAGGAATTGGTGATGAGTGCATTGAAAAATAGCCTGATCGTAGTGCGCTTCCTGATCCTTGATAAGGCAGCAGCCATTCCACGGATTAAAGCGTGCATTATTGATTTCATTGAACGGCAGCCAAAAATCCACGCAATGGCCTAATTCACGGTAGAGTGTAGTGGCATAGCGTACATAATACTTCACTGTTTCACGGCTTTTCCAACCGCCATATTTTGTAACCAGGTTTACAGGGATGTTGTAATGTAAAATCGTGGCAAAAACTTTCATGCCCAACTTTTGACACTCTTCAAACAGTTCCTTATAAAAAGCCAGGCCTTCCGGATTTGGCTGCGCATCGTCGCCATTTGGATAAATGCGCGCCCAATTGATTGAAGT
>DMAP01000325.1:0-297 GCA_003446975.1 Clostridiales bacterium
TTTCAACAACTTTCCTGTTTGGTTTGCATGGTCCTAACTCAATCGGTTGGCGCGTTAGCGGCAAAACGATTGCTGGTAGGTCAGCCGCAACATTCGCAAAGCTCATTCCTGCGTTCGTGTTACTCACTACGCTGTCCGTTTTGTCTACAATTCGNNTTAGACTCATTGGACAAAAAGGCAATGAGCACCAGATTTGCACGAGCTATGCGAGTGGACAAATCTGATTTGCGAAACTGCGAGAGGTTCGAAGTTCATACCATTATATGCTTAAGGATCCAGTGGCAATAGCGAAGGGGC
>DMAP01000325.1:351-8379 GCA_003446975.1 Clostridiales bacterium
TTCAAGAGAAAACCACCCGTCATTTGGATAGGTGGTTTTTTAATGTTTCGATTAAGCAATTGCTGAGCGTATCTCCCTCGCATTCCACACCATCTATCACATAACCATTTACTGTGATTATCGGTTTATCAATAACTGTTTTTTCAACACAAGCTGTTATGCAGCTATTGATTATTAGATAGAGATCGAAATGCTGATCGTCCTTGTAGATAAACTCAACGTTATTTAAAGATTGTTTGATTCTTTTTAGTATTAGTTTGACGTCATAATATGGGTTGCAGTTTCCGCATAGCTTTACTCTGATAAAGAACTTGTTCTGATTATCCATCACTATTGGGCCGTCCATCCACCATCAACAGTGAGAATCGTGCCAGTGATGTAGCTTGCTTCATCTGATGCAAGATAGACAACAGCACCGGCTATTTCCTCCGCTGTTCCAAATCTTCTCATAGGTGTTTTGTTAAGAAGATATTTACGGACCTTCTCCTCATTTAGGACATCTTCATTGATTGGCGTAATAACATAGCCTGGAGCGATTCCATTGACTCTAATACCATATTTTGCCCATTCTAAAGCCAGGCCTTTTGTCAATTGAACGACGCCTCCCTTGCTGCATAGATATGGCAGTACATTTTTGTCTCCTACTAATCCGAGCATGGAGGCAATATTGATAATTCTACCGTGGTTTTGCTTAATCATTCTTTTTCCGACTGCCTGGGAAGTCAAAAAAACACCCTTCAGGTTGGTATCCAAAACAAAATCCCAATCATCTTCTGTCAGCTCTTCTGCCGGTTTGGTAACAGCAACACCTGCGTTATTGACTAGTATGTCAATAAAGCCAAATTGCTTGATCGTTTTTTCAACCATTGCATCTATCATGATTTTCTGTGTGATATCGCAGGCATAAGCCAGAGACTTTACCCCTTTGCTTTTGATTTCCTCAGAAACCTTGGCACAGTCATCTTCGCTTCTACTGACAACAACAATATTAGCGCCGCATTCTGCAAGAGCATGTGCGGTAGCGTAACCAAGCCCTTTGGTCGCGCCGGTTACGATGGCAGTTTTTCCAGTTAGATCAAACATCTTATTCCTCGCTTTCTATGCCTGCAAGCCTTTTAGCCAAGGTTTTCTTGTATTCAACATTGGCTTGTCTTGCCATGACAACCCTTTGTGCCTGAGGGGAACCTGCTCCATGCATGCTCTCAACCAATGCGGTACCACCTGTCATGTTTTCTATCAGTCTAGCCATCCTGTATCTTTCATCAGTTGTGAATTTACCATTGCCTTTCAGATATTTCTGCATATATTTTCCTATTTCAGGATCATTCAGGTCCTTCTCAGAAGGCATAGTAGCTATAAATCCACCGGCAATATCATGACTGAGTCTGCATATTTCATAGATGAAGCGGGTGACATTTTGCTTATCAACATTCGCCAATAATGGATTCACGTAGTAAGCCCCAGAAGGTAGCTGATGACCATCGCAAGAACATGCCAGAGCGCAGCAGTAAAGGGTCTCGGTCAGATGAACCATTTCAGTGATCTTGTCTTTCACATGGCTTGCGCCGGCCGCACCGTTGTATTCCGCAATTGCAGCTGTTGCACCTATTATGATATCGCTGACACCACCCTTGCAGCCACCATAGTTTTGTCTGTGGTAAGAAGCAAAACGCTCAACCATTAGGCCCGCAAATTGGGTTTCTCCGAACATGAACACCCTTTCCCAAGGAACAAAGACGTTCTCAAGGACGGTGATACATTCGCCTCCGACCACACCGAATTTAGCATTGCCCTGATCAATCTGATCCCATTTTCTTTTATCATTTGACTGACGTCCAAATATATGGATGACGCCCTCCGCATCAACAGGTATGGCACATGCCACAGCATAGTCTTTGTCATCGGGAGATAATGCCGTTGTTGGCATCACAAGCATCTCAAAGGAGTTTACCATTCCAGTCATGTGCATCTTAGCGCCTTTGATGACGATGCCTTTTTCGTTTTGCTCAACCACATGCACAAACATATCCGGGTCTTCCTGTTTACCCGGTGGTAAAGCCCTGTCACCTTTTGGATCAGTCATCGCACCAGCCACCATCAAGTCATTCTCCTGAATATATTCCAGATATTTAGTGAATCGTTTGAAATAATCAGTTCCTAGCTTTGCATCCATGTCATAGGTTGTGGAGTAAAGTGCGTTTAGCGCGTCGAAACCAACACACCTCTGGTAGCAGGAACCGGTTTTCTGAGAGATAGCTCTCAGCATTTTAACCTTTTTGATGAGATCATCAGTACTCTGGTGGATATGCGTGAATCGGTTGATTTTCTTGCCGGTTAGATGGGAGACGGTCGTCAGCAATTCTTCAGAAACAGGATCATGGGCCATATCATAGGTCATTGCCGCTGCGTTGATGTGGGGTTGAATGAGCGGGTGTCCCACTACACAGTCGATTTTTTGTCCTTCATAATAAACAGTTGGCTTTAGTTGCTTTAAAGCGTCCATATACTCTTGTCCGGTTTTTAGTGCCATTAAGTAACCTCCTATAAACAATCGATATTGGTAGTCATCATTATATCATATATATGCTTTTTATAAACCTCCCACTTGCTATTCTTTAAAAATTTACTTAGTGCTTAGGTCTTTAATGTTCATGGGCTATCGTGTATAATAAAACATTATCAAACAAGTAATCCTTCTGGAGTAAGACTATGGACTATCAGTTATTGCTGGAAACCATCTTGAAATATAAAAACCAAAGCATAGTTGTTGTTGATGCGGATGGTAACATAGTTTTTTTTAACGATATCAAAGGAGAAATATTCGAGACAGATCCCAAGTATGCAATAGGCAAAAATATTTTAGATATTTTTAGCGGTATTGACAAGGAAAAGAGCACTTTATACAGAGTAATAACGCATAAAATACCAATCGTCAATAATATACAGACTTTCCACACCTTTAAAGGTAATAAAGTGACCTCAATTACGACGACCTTGCCTATTCTGGTAGGTGGGAATATTATTGGTGCTGTTGAAATATTAGAAGATATTAACGATTATAAAAAACTGTCCGATACGATTATCTTATCTAAGCATAGTTCCGATCCCGAACATGACAGTCCAGAATATAAATCCAATGGGACCCAATATACCTTAAATGATATTATAGGCGATAGTAAAAGTGTTGAGGAGTTAAAAAAGAAAGTCTATAAAATTGCTGACAGTTCATCTTCAGTACTAATTTATGGTGAAACAGGGACAGGGAAAGAGTTGGTTGCTCAATCAATTCACAATGCCAGTTTTAAGAGACGAAAAGCTCCCTTTATAGCTCAAAATTGCGCTGCTATTCCAGACTCGTTGCTAGAAAGCATTCTTTTTGGAACCAGTTTAGGTAGTTTTACCGGTGCAAAAGAGAAATTGGGATTATTTGAGCTGGCAGATGGAGGAACATTGCTGTTGGATGAAATAAATTCCATGAATTTGGAGCTGCAAGCTAAACTATTGCGAGTGCTTCAAGAAGGCAGGATCAGAAGAGTGGGAAGCGATAAAACGGTGGCTGTTGATGTAAGGATTATTGCTTCTACAAATGTTCCCCCAATGGAGGCTGTTGAGAAAGGCATTATTAGAAGAGACTTGTATTACAGGTTAAATGTAATAGGACTCCATATAGACCCTTTAAGGGTGAGAAAAACAGATATAGACGTGTTGACTCGATATTTTATAGACTTCTATAACAGGATTTTATCAAAAGAGATAACAGGACTATCAAATAAATGCAAAGAGTTGTTTAACCAATACAATTGGCCGGGCAATGTTAGAGAACTAAAATATACAATAGAGAATATAATAAACTTTATTGAAGGCAATGAAATAACTGAGAATGATATGCCGGAGCATATCTTGAGATTTGTAGAAACGTCTTATATGCATGTTGAGCAAAAAACTCATATAGAAGATGCGGCAGTAGCCGATATTCAGCCATTGACTGAAACTATAGAAAATATCGAGAGGGATTTAATTATCAAGGCACTACTAAAATCTAAAGGAAATAAGTCAAAAGCCGCCAGCCTGTTGAAAATTCCGAGACAAACATTGAATAACAAAGTGATAAAATATAATATCAAGGAAAATTATCTTGTTGAATAATCAGTTGAAGTTTTTGTAGATGAATTCTGAAGCAATGAGTGTTAGGGCAGTGGCATGTAAATTGCATATATATCCTATCAAACATCGTTTCGAGCTTAGATAAGTACATAGCCATTACAGGAGGTTTAGAAATGTTTAACAAAATCATGTCATTGATGAAAAACGAGTATATAGATGGGCTTTTTGTAAGCAATCCTTATAATGTTCAATACATTAGTGGATATAGAGAGCAAAACGCGTACGCACTTATAACTGAACATGGAAGATATTTGTTGACCGATGGCAGATACAAAGAGCTTGCCTCAAAGACTACCAAAGGCTTTAAAATCATCGATTGGCAAAAAAAAGAGTTCAAATTGAAAGAAGCCATTAATGAGATCATAAAAACTGAAAACGTCACAAGACTTGGCTTTGAGGCAGAGTACATTACCTATAAGCAGTTTACAGATTTATATGATATGATAAAAGCTGAAATTACTCCAGTGGTTGGTATGATTGAGAAATTAAGAGAAATCAAATCCTCTGATGAAATCGCCAATATCAGAGTGGCTTGTGAGATCAATGACAGAGTTTTTTTGAAGCTTCTGGACAAGATAAAAGTAGGTATCACAGAAAAAGAGTTGTCAGCATTATGTGTGTACTATATCAAGATGGAAGGCGGCGACGCTCAAATCGGGGAGAGTATATTCCTGGCTGGCAAGAGATCTTCATTAATTATTGGTTATCCAACAGATGCCAGACTTGAAGAAGGGGATCTGTTGTTGATGAACTATGGGGCAAGATATAAAGGCTACTTGACGGATTTTTCTAGAACAGTTGTATTAGGCAAACCAAACACCAAACAAAGAAGTATCTATCAGACAGTTCAAAGTGCTCAAAAAGCGGCAATTAATTCAATAAAAGCCGGTGAATTAGCACGAGAGCCTTTCTTCAAATCAGCTAGAATATTTGAAGAAGCTGGTCTAATTGAGTACCATTACGAAGGAATGGGACATGGCATAGGACTTTTCATGCACGAGGAGCCATTTCTGGACAAAAACTCAAAAAACATATTGGAGAAAAATTCGGTCCTAACCGTTGAACCAGGTATTTATATTCCGGAATGGGGTGGAATCAGGTTGGAAGACATAGTTGTTGTTACAGAAACCGGCAATGAAATCTTATCAAAATCAACTAGGGATCTGTTAGTGATTTAGTTACAATTGATTTTTAACAGTAAAAATGACTTAAATATAACAAATCGACCAAATTTGGGCAGTTTTGCGTCAAATAATTGGTCGATTTTTATTTGAGTTTAGTTTTTGAACTAATCTGATAAACCAAAGCGTTTAAAAATAAACAATTTCACTAAATTACAACCATAGTTTAGAGGTGGCATGCAAATTGCAATATATCAGTCTACTAAGTCAAGGAAGTGAAGAAATATGAGTAAAGACATACAACAAGTTATGGAAGAAAAAGGTATTGAGGCTTTTTTTATCAGTCAGATTCATAATGTACGATATTTGAGTGGATACAAGAGTGATGATGCCTTTCTATTGATTGTAAAAGATAAACTCTACTTATTGACAGATCCAAGATATATTGAAGAGGCTTCTGAAAATAACACAGGATATATAACAATCAACTGGCGTGAATGCAATGGTGTGGGAAGAACAGTCGCCAGACTGATTTCTAGTGAAAGTATCAATAGCTTACATGTAGAGGAAAACAACATAAGCTTTGACCTGTTTAACCAGCTTCATAAAGAGACTACAGTGGAAATAATACCTATTGAAGGCATTGTTGAAGATTTGAGATCCGTCAAGAGATTGGATGAAATAGAATGCTTAAGAAAGGCATGCGAGATTGGAGATAAAGCTTTCTCTAAGATCCTCGGAGATATAAAGGAAGGCATCACAGAGAGGCAGCTCTCGGCAAAACTAGGCTACTATTTGAAGAACGAAGGATCAGATGCAAGAGGTTATGAGAATATAACACTATCCGGAGCGCGAACCTCTCTTCTACACGGGATTCCTTCTGATAAAGAGATACAGGAAGGGGACCTAATCCTGATGGATTTTGGTGCTGGTTATCAGGGATATCTATCCGATATGAGCCGCACAGTGGTTTTAGGAAAAGCATCAGAAAAGCAACGGGAGATGTATGCTGTCATCAAAAAGTCAGAAGAGGATATGATAGCTTCAGTAAGGGCTGGTGTTGAGATCAAAAGCACATACATGGCATCGCTCATGGCTATGGAAGGTTCTCAATATGAAAAATATCATTATACAGGAGTTGGTCATGGCATAGGTCTGGCTGTTCACGAAAGACCATTTATCGGACCTAGATCCGAATCCAGTTTTGTAGCGAATAATATCATAACCCTTGAGCCAGGAATATACATACCTAAATGGGGAGGTGTCCGAATCGAAGATCAAGTACTCGTCACACATGATGGTTGTGAAGTTCTAACAAAATCACCAAGGCATTTAATTGAGATATCCAACTAACGATATTCAAAGTATCTCACGTCTAAATTCAGTAAACGTGGATTCTATGATTAATAAGAAAACAGGAGGGTTTTTATGAAAAAGAAACTTATTTGTATTATCAGTTTGATACTGATAACCATGATGCTAATCACAGGTTGTGGAAGTGCCGGTGGCAGCAATGTAACCACTGGAAGCAGTGGCACACCAACGCAAAGCGAAACAGATGCCGTAGCAAAAAGAACAGATCTTAATTTAGGCGCAATAGGAGAGCCTAAAACGCTTGACCCAACACAGATCAGTGACTTAGTAGTGTTTTATGTGACACATCAAATTTACAATCATTTGATTGACAACAGAACAGATGGCAATTTGGTTCCTGGGGTAGCCGAAAGCTGGACGTACTCAGATGATGGCACTGAGATTACTTTCAAATTAAGACAAGGCGTCAAATTCCACAATGGTGATACAATGACTGCAGACGATGTGGTTTATTCCTTTGAAACCGCTATGGCTTCAGCCTTCACCAAAGGCGTGACCGCAGTCATGGATTCAGTCAGAAAAGTTGATGACAATACTTTTGTTTTGAAATTGAAGCATTCTTATGGACCCATTGAGTACTGCGTCGCGTCTTCACAGATTCCGATATTGAACAAGAAAGCGCATGAAGCAGATCCTGAAGGATATGCCAGACTACCTATCGGAACAGGGCCCTATAAATTTGTGGAATGGAAAAGCGGTGACAAAATTATTTTGACCGCATTTGAAGATTATTATAAAGGGGCTCCTGCGATTAAAGATGTAACTTTTAAGATTATAACCGACGGCAATACTGCAGTTGTTGCTTTAGAAAACGGAGAGATTGACATAATAGATACGCCGCCTAAAACCGATCGTCAAAACTTGATTGATAATCCGAACATTGCATACTATGAAACAGAAATCGCTTCAACGGTGTTTTTAGCTATTAATCATAATAGTGAGCTATTCAGCAATAAAAAATTAAGAGAAGCAGTCAGCTATGCCATCGATAAAGAATCTCTGATTATTGGTGCCGTTGAAGGAATTGGAACAGCACTAGAGACACCAATGGCAAAATCAACCTTTGGTTGGCCTGAAGATTTTAAAAACAAACAATATGATGTCGACAAGGCGAAACAATTATTAGCTGAGGCAGGATATCCAAATGGATTGAACATCGTATTGAAAACCAATGAAATAGCTACTTATTTTAAACCAACAGAAGTTATTCAAGACCAATTAAGGCAAATCGGAATAAATGCCAGTATTTCAAAAATGGAGAGAGGAGCCTTCTGGGATGATATATTGACCAAGAGGGATTATGATATAGTCGTTTCAGCGGCTACGGCTACTTATCCAGATGCTGATTATATTTACTCCACATTCCATT
>DMAP01000062.1 GCA_003446975.1 Clostridiales bacterium
GGGTGTCGTTTACCCGTTTACGGGAAATTGACGTGTATACCCCATATTCGGTATCAATATTATTCAGCTTTTCTGAACTACACTACTGCTGCTTTTCCACTTTTTTCTCTTCTGGATCCAAGGGGCTTTACCGTGTCCACCAAAACGCGTGCTCCCTACCGCCCGCCATGGGAATAATGCGCGAGCCCTTCTCATACTTAAATTCTGGTATGATTTGCTTATGATATAGGTAGTTGAGCTGTGATTTAAGGTTCCATGTGACAAATTAACAGCTGGAAGAAAGCACCCAGCCCTCCTTCAGGAATTACCCGATTACTTTGATATGAAATAAAAAGCAACAGACCAGACAAAAGCCCTTGAGATACACATATTTGGTATGGACCAAACAGCGGGCAAGAAGCTCCACGTTCTTCAAAAAGTCCCCCTGATGATGGGAAAACAAGAAGCGTGGTAAACCTTTTCCAGTCAGATAGGACCGTCGCTGTTCATCAATAAGAATTCATCAAAAATTTTAAAATATCTGTCATCAAATATGCTACCCTTTCTCCATACCATTGTAAAGTTGTTATACACGTCAAAATCTATCAGAGATATTCGACGTAAGATGCCACTTTCGAGCTCCCGTTTGACTGCTGCCTCATACAGGAAAGTAATACCGCAGCCTGCAGAGACAAGCGTCTTGATAGCGCTGATACTGCCGATCTCTATGATTTTTCTAAAGTCAAGGACTGAGCAATTGTTTTTCTCCATATGTCGTTCAAGAATCTCCCTTGTCCCCGAGCCCTGCTCCCTAAGGATGAGGCATTCACCAAAGAGATCACCAACACTCAGGGGCTTCTGTGCAAAGGCATACGATCCACCGCAAACTGCAATGAAGCGTTGCCGTGAATAAATCTTATAGTCATACTCAGCTTTATGGAAAAAACCTTCAACAACGGCAAAATCCAGTTCTCCAGTATTTATCTTTTTAAGCAGTGTTTCCGTATTATCCACCAACATCCGTACTCCTGCATCCTGTTCTTGCATCAGATAGTGAACCAGTTTTTCCGGCAGGACGAAATCACCGATTGTCAGAGTTGCACCAAAAATCAATTTCAAGCTCCCCCCAGTTTTCAGCTGCTCACTCAGAAATATTTCATCATGCTTCATGGTTGTTGCTGCATTGTAAAGAAGGATACCAGCCTCGGTAAGGAAAAGCTTTTTCCCTTCATACCTAAAAAGCTTAGTAGCATAGTGCTCTTCTATGATGTGGATATGCTGAGATACAGCCGGTTGTGTGATGTGCAGAGTTTCTGATGCTCTCGTATAATTCATAAATCTGCATACTGTTAAAAATGTTTCCATTCTAAAATCCTGCATAATATCACCTCCAGACCAAGTCTATCATAATTTTCTTTTATCGTACAATCATAATTTATAATTTTATCTTTTATTGCATTGATGATAGGATAAGCACCAAAAAGAAGAGGGGGGTTTGTATGGAGCGGATAAAGTCATATTGGCCTGGTTTGGCACTGTGTTTTGTAATTGCTGTTATTGCATGGCTGCTGGGACAGCTTGTTCCCGTGGTCGGTGGTCCTGTATTTTCAATTCTCATAGGAATGATTGCAACAGTGTTTATAAAAGACAGGACAAAACTGAATCACGGCATTTCTTTTACTTCAAAGAAAATCCTTCAATATGCGGTCGTCCTTTTGGGATTCGGAATGAATCTGTCAGTCATCGCATTCACTGGCCTCCAGTCGCTTCCGATTATTCTTTCTACGATCAGTACTTCACTACTTGTAGCGTTTGCACTCTACAAGTTTATGAAAATCCCTACCAACACCGCAATTTTAATTGGCGTAGGATCTTCAGTTTGCGGCGGTTCGGCGATTGCCGCTACTGCGCCTGTCATTGATGCGAACGACGATGAAATCGCCCAATCTATTTCAGTCATTTTCCTATTCAATGTATTAGCTGCACTAATATTCCCGACTCTAGGCGGCATGCTTGGTCTGTCAGACTATGGTTTTGGCCTTTTTGCTGGAACAGCCATCAATGATACCTCTTCTGTTACTGCAGCTGCTTCGGCATGGGATTCGATACATCACTCCAATACGCTAGATACTGCCGCAATCGTCAAAATGACCCGTACCCTGTCCATCATTCCGATTACTCTGGTGTTGGCACTGTATCGGACGAAAAAAGAGACACGCAGTAAATCAAAGGTGAGCATAAGGAACATATTCCCGTACTTTATCCTTTTCTTTTTACTCGCCTCCGTAATCACTACAGTATGCACATCGTTGGGCGTTCCAAACAGCATATTCTCGCCTCTCAAGACGCTGAGCAAGTTTTTTATTGTAATGGCAATGGTGGCAATAGGGCTCAATACCAATATCATTAAGCTGGTTAGGAACGGAGGCAAACCAATTTTTGTCGGCCTTTGCTGCTGGATATGCATTACCTTTGTCAGCCTTCTTATGCAGCATGTATTAGGGATCTGGTGAAGATGCCTACTATACTTTTCAAACAACCCAAAATAGAAAACAATGCAAACCCAGATCCCAATTGGCATGTATAGTATCCTAGGATGCCATAGGGCAAGGATTGTGAACACTGCCTTGGTATCAGCTAGTGAAAAAGGTAGTATTCCACACTCTTGGAAAGGGGAAAAGCCTGGTTGCAGAGGTTTTTAAGATAGGGGTTTCCGTTATTCAATATTCAGGATAACTATTTCTGCAGAATCTGGGTTATACATTACAATGATAGACTTTGATAGTGTCTTTTTGTTTTCACATTTTCTACGATTGAATCTGAATCAGCCTAGACAACTATCATGCAGAAATATCCAAGGGGCCAAAATCGACTTACCCCTCTTTTGCTCTTCAGCCATCTCTATTTGGTAGAATAGCTCATACCTATTCCAGTTCCATGAGAACATGCTTCAATTAATTCTATTAGGAATTGTTAGTATATAACTCCTTTATATATAGCAGATAATGACCCAATATGGTATACTCTTTTC
>DMAP01000333.1 GCA_003446975.1 Clostridiales bacterium
TAGGCATGTCTGACCCACTCAGAAGGTATGATGTATTTCCATCCATGATTCCATCCATGATAAAAATCGGTGAGGATTCCGGATCATTGGATAATATCCTCGAAAAAACCGCCAATTTCTATGATGAGGAGCTGGAGACAGCCATACAGAAACTCATGTCAANNTGGCGGTGATCATCGGCTTTATCGTCATAGCCATGATGTTGCCTATGTTTGATATGCTACAGACAGTTTAATGATAAAAACTTTTTTTAATATAACAAAAATATTTTGAATAACCTGTATAGAATGAAAAACTCAGGGTATATATCACATATAGCTAAAAAATAAAATTATATTTCAAGGAGGAAATAATATGTTTAGAATTATTAACAAGCAAAGAAACAAGAAAGGTTTCACATTGATTGAGTTGATTGTAGTTATTGCGATTATTGGTATTTTAGCTGCGATAGCAATTCCTAGATTAGGTGGTTTTAGGTCTGCAGCTGATGATGCAGCTCTAAAAGCAGAAGCAAAGATTCTAACTAGTGCTTCTCAAATGTTTGCAGCTGATTCAGTTGGAAATGTTTTTCCAGCAGGAGATAACGATGCCGATGGGAAATTAGCTGTTATAACGGCTTTAGATAACGGTGGATTTATTGTTGCTGCAGACTTTCCGCCAGCTAAAACCGCACTTATGAGTTATGATGAAGATACTGGAATTTGGACAGTAAACTAAGAACTATAGGTGTCAGGTACCATCATGGTGGAAACTATTTTGTTGAGGCTGTGAGTGAAATGAACGGTTATTAATGGTCTTAAACAAGCAGTATAGTTAATGTATGAAACAACAAGAAAGTCATGGGGACAGGAACCATGTCTCACAATAGGGCTGAAATTTCAAATTGAATTAAAACCAACATGGAGGCTTAGGATCATTTGATTCTGAGCCTTTGGTCTTATTGTGGGACTTTGCTAATTTTGGCTCTTTGTCAAACCTGCTAAGGAAAGTCAAGAGAAAAATTAAAAATTAGCAAATTTTAAAAAAAACATCATTAATAAGGAAAGAGAACCTCCTTCCTTAGAGATGGTGTTTTTCTATTTCTTCTTTTTTTAAAGATACGCGTCTCTAACACGTGCATAATAAATATGCAGAAATTTATTCAATCCAGCGATTTTAGCTACTTTTTTGGTTTTCCTTCAGCTTCTTTTTTCTTAATGTAATCAAAAACTGAATTATCTATCGGCTTTTGTCTTGTAAAAGAAGCCATAATTTCGTAACCGACTTTCCTAAGTGCTTTAGAACCTCGCTTTGAAATGCTTCGTTTTGTACTAGTGAACTGTCCCGACTGATATGATGGAGCATCAATACCCGCATACGCAATTAACGCGCTGGCTTTATAGAAACGATGGATATCACCAACTTCAGCAATAAACCTTGATGCAAGGTTATTCCCAATTCCTTTGATACTTGTTAGAATTGAAAATTCTTTAAGTTCCTTGGCTATTTCAACCATTTGTGCTAATATCTTATCAGTGGATGAACAAAGTTCTTTGTACATTCGAATGGACTCTAAAGTTAACATTTTGACGGATGGATCTTTAGAGGATAAAGTGGGGATACTTGCTGAAGCTAAGGCGTAGATTTGTTTTGCCTTCAACTCGCTTGCTTGATATCCCTCTTTTTTAGCCCATTCTTTGTATTTCGCGACAAAGTGATTTTCGGTCATGTTAGACTTATTATCGTAATGCATAAATTCTACTACAAATGCATTTAGTTTATCCCGTTTAATATTTTGGGAATCATTTTCCAATAATGTTCCTATTTGTGGCATAGTTCGCTCTAGTAAATTTAATAATGTAAGCTTGCTCTTAACTCTCATGCAAATATATTGGTTATAGTGACGTGAGAGCAACCGTAATTGTTTATATTGAAGTGAAGTCTCATGCTGAATTTCAATAGGTTTAAACCAGTTATCGATTCCGTAATTAGCAATGGTAATAGCATCTAATCTGTCATTTTTCCCTGGCCGGATATTTGTTCCTGCATATTTGAACATTACAAGTGGATTGATAGTAAACACTGAGAAGTTCATTTTTAAGAGATGTTCATAAATTAGCAGATGATATATCCCTGTTGACTCCATAAAAATACGCTTTTCGCCATTAAGAGTATTGATGAAATCCGCTAGCTCGTTTAGACTTTCTTTGGTATGGATAACAGAAAAAGGCTTTCTAATCATTTCACCGTATGGCGATAGAATACACACAGTACTTTTTCCTTTTGAAACATCAATTCCAATACTTATCATAGTAAGTTTCCTCCTTTTCCACCATTCTTATTACTATTCATATTTGCTCGTGACACGAAAGACAGTTAATGTTTTCAACCTGCTTAATCGAATATTCATAATAAGTAGATGGCTGACAATTTGACATTCGGATGTGGAAATCCATTGTTGGGGACGCCAACCTAAAGTTGGTCTACTTATTATAACAAAAATAAGAGTAGATATAACTGATCAATTATATCTACTCTTATACTGTACAAATTGTTGGGGTAGAGCCAGTAAAAGAATTAACAGGGTTCTTGGATTCAGGTGGTGTTTTAACTGTTAGTCATCGGATAAATCACGGAAGGTTTGATTCGAAGGAATTGAACCTTTCTTCTTTTTTTTTTGCTAAAAGAATTTCAGTAATTATGCATCATCATAAAAAGCAACATAAAACACAATTGTAATCAAAATGTAATTCCATAGTAGTATAATATAACAACAAACCTTAGATATGAATAATTTTTCATATTTTGGGTATATTTAGTATATCAGTTAGCTACAATAATCTAAAAAAAACTTTTAGTTTTTCAGCCTTAGTGATATACTGAAATTGAGATATTATGTATTCAAAAGAGGGAATTCAATGATTAGAAAACTTATTAAGAATAAAGATGGTGCTGCTCTTGTAACTCTTATAATTGTATTAGTGGTGGTTGTAATACTTACTATGTCAATTTCCATATTGTTTAGCAGTAATCTAAAACAGATCAAACAACAGGAGCATCATACCCAGACACATTATCTGGCTCTATCAGGCATAGAAATGGCTTACAACGCTTTGATGACAGAAGATATCGATGGTACTAAGCTATATGAGAAATTCAAATGGGATAAAGTCACCTATCCCGACATCAATGATGATCTAACAGCCAAAAACAATTCTGGTGATTTTCCTTTAGTGGATACAATCATTGTAGAAGGAAGCAATGTGGTCATAAATATAACACCTATCAATACAAATGGAAAGAGAGAGATAAGAATCCACTCCTTTGCCACTTTGAGTGGTTCCGGCAATACTGGATCCTTGTTTTTGACTTTTAACTCAGAGAATATTCGAGAAAGAAGATGGGAATAGATTGAATCAAAGGATGGTGAGAAAAATGTACAAACTTAATAATAAAAAAGGGTTTACCCTTGTGGAATTGATTGTCGTTCTTGCGCTGCTGGGAGTAATCCTGGCAGGAAGTTATTCTATCCTTAGCTTTGGAAATACGGTCCATCGAATGGGCATAGACGAGTTTGAAATACAGGCATCTGCAAGGCTGACAGCACAGCATATCAGTAATGTGGCTAGATATGCTTCAGCGACATTTACGATTCCAAAGTCTAGCTTCAAGGAAAGCAATCTAACGGACGGATGGGACTACATTGGTATCATGGATGGTGAGGTTGTTCTATACAAGTATGAACAACAGGGTGGCGTCTGGGATCATTATAAGACTGTTGTGGCACCCAAAAGCGATAAAATAAATTACGAAATATTCTTCAATAAAGTTGTGGCTGACAATACTGAAAAAATAATCGGGTTTACAATTCTAGGATTCGTAGATGATCAGGTAATAGAATATGATGCCGATGGCAATCCAAAGGGTCATATTACAATTATATCCCAATCAGAATCCCTAAACTCCCTGCAAGTGGTCCATAAAGGAGACGGCTCCGAACCCGCTACAGCTGTCGCCTTCAGAACGAGCATACGTGAAAACCCTGTGTTGGAAGAGATTAAGCCAATCGCACAGATTGCAATGGTTCTGGACGTATCAGGAAGCATGGCTTGGGCGATGGATGGCAGCACCACGACTACCGTCGCTGATCGAAGAATAACGAAACTGAAGAACTCATCGATCAACCTGATCAATAATTTTGAGGCGTCTGATTATCCTATATATGTTTCATTGATTCCTTTTTCTACAGATGCCAACGATCCCAATCCATTCTATCTGGTCGACAGCCATACAGGTACGCTGACAGGAATTATCAACAGTTTAGCCGCACTTGGTGGAACCAATACAGGAGATGGCATCCGGAGAGCATACTATAGGATCGTCAATAACCGTACCAATGCTGCTTTTGTTAACAGAACTGTCAGTGATTATTTGATTATACTGGTGGACGGTGTCAGCACCTATGGTAGTGTTGTAAGCAGCAGCAATAACAACTTCTTTACAAGCGACGGCAATGTAGCTAGCAGCCAGGTCAAAGGTAGTGGTTCTTCCTTAGATACAACATTTGGAACACCCTATGTTGAGGCTATAGGAAATATGATTAAGGCGGATGGGAAAATAAAGGTTCACGTCATAGGTTTTGCAAAATCAAACAATGCCACAGTAGAGGCTGAGTTTAAAACAAATCTTAACTTTATCGGACAAAAAACAGGTGCTGAGGCAGTTTCATCAGGCATTTATTATCATCTGGCAGGCGATGAGGACGAGTTGGATATCATCTTTGGTGCTATTCAGAAAGAGATTTTGAACGACTTATGGTATATAGATGGCCCACAACTGATTAAATAGAGTTGGATATAGGAGTGATTAGTATGAATAAAAAAGGAATGACACTGATTGAAATTGTAATATCCATTGCTATTCTTTCAATCATGGCGGCAGTTTTTGTAACGTCCATGGCAACTTACTTCAGGTTCATCTCAGAGGGAAGGGGTATGACCGAGGATGTGTTTTCTGCCCAAAGGGTGTTGGAGGAAAAGATAGAATCCATCAAGCTCGCTATCTTCAATGGTGCTGATCCGGATGCAGGTGAGGCCTCTGATATTGCTTTTACACTTTTTTCCGGTGAATATGAACGTCAGGTTGAAGGGTATAAAACGGAAGCGATTATTTCCTCAAATAGAAAGCTAGTTACTGTTGTTGGCAGTGACCAGCTTGTTTATCCTGTACCAGAACTTAACAATATTGCAATAACAATTCGGAAAAATGGTTTCAATCAATCTGGCAATTTCGAGTATGCTTTAAAATATGACCCGAATTTATCATTGAGAGGCACCTTTAATATGAGTGACCCTGAAGGGGTGTTCCTTGTCAATAGACATGAATGGTTTGTTTCAAGGAAGGGGTTCACAATACCTATTGAAACTAACTCTGATCTGATTACTGAAGGGGAAGTCGGCAGGCTATATCCACTATTTCCAAATGATTATGATCTGATTCCCTTGCGAGGAGTAACCAACCAGTTGAGTCAGGATGATTTAAATACGCTAATTAGCGACTACGCAGGTAGACATATAGTGTATACCGCCTCTCCATTTGCTCTGTCAGGAAAGAAAGGCGTTACAGTTTTTTCTGAACCCGTTTTTCTCCACGGACCTACCGCGACAGATGGACTTGTGTTGCATCTTGATGCCTCCTTGATCAGCAAGGATCCTACAAAAAGCAATCTTAGCATCAGCGGTGACACAATAGGCGTCAATACCTGGTATGATCTTTCAGGAAACAATAATGCTGTAATAACAGTCGGCACCTCACCACCGGTTCTAAAAGAAGTCCAGTATCAGGACGATGTTTTTGCATGGGGGAAAAGTTTAGCACAGAATGGAAGTGTCTTCACATCCTTAGCTAAGTCATCCTTTAATAATTCACCAAGCAGTAACATGACAGTCTTTATTGTGGCAAAAATCAATGGAAGCAACCCCAGCACAGCTATCGTTAGCGGGAATGATTGGGAATTCGGATGGAATGGTGATGGAGATCTTGCCTATAGAGTAGGTGGAGATTATTCAGCAGCCGCTACTGCATCGCTAGGGACGGGCATTGACAACAAATGGCATGTTTTCACAGGGGTGGTCTCAGGTGGAAGTATAGATTTTCGAATAGATGGGAATCTTGAGTCTTCAGGAACCGCAACAGGATCACTCAATGCTTCTCCGTTTAATATCAATCTGAAGGATGTGGAGATTGCAGAGATTCTGATATACAACAATGCTTTGAACCCATCCACAAGTTTACCTGAAGTGGAAAATTTTTTAATAGATAAGTATGACCCAGATCCGTCAGAAATAATGTCAAGCATTCTATATCTAAAGGCTATACCGACTCGAACAATACTCAAAAATGACACCTTTACACCACCTAATCCTGTAGCTGCAATGATGTCAAACGGAACGACACAGAATGTGTTTGTCAATTGGAACAATCCGTCCAGTGTCGACACAACTACTATTGGAACCTATGCAATCAGTGCCAATGCAGTTATGGACAACACTAAAACAGTGACTATGACAGTAAATGTGGTAGGCATCGATTATCTTGAACGTCACGCCAATCCTTTAATGAGTGAACAAGATGTACCACTAACGCTTCCAGCTATGCTCAATGCCGTTTTAACCAACGGAACCAATAGAAATGTTGCTGTGGATTGGACTTCGAACTCACCTAGCTTATCGATTTCCGGCAATATTTTGACAGGTACTGTTATTGGAACATACAACAATGGCATAACAGCAACAGCCACTTTGGACAGCTCTAAATCAGTAAGCTATGATGTCGTGATTGCAAAAAGCTATTTAGTTAGATTTATTGATTGGGATGGGACAGTCCTTAAAGAAGATCCCGTCGCTGAAAACACACCTGCAATAGCGCCAGCTGATCCGATTCGTACAGGGTACACATTCACCGGATGGGACAAGGCTTTCAATAATATAACTGCAGATCTCATAGTTCAGGCTCAATATACACCTATTACTTACACAGTCCGTTTTGAAGACTGGGATGGTACTTTGTTAAAAACACAGAATGTCGCCTATGGAAATAACGCAACACCACCAGCTGATCCAACAAGGACAGGATTTACCTTCGCAGGTTGGTCCGGTACCTATACCAATGTTACATCCGATACGACGGTTACGGCTTTGTATGATGTACAGATTCTAACAGTCCGTTTTGTAGACTGGAATAGCACTTTGCTAAAGGAAGAGCAAGTGACGTATGGAGGAAGCGCTACAGCACCTGTCACCAATCCAACCCGAACTGGGTATACTTTTAGTGGCTGGTCTCCTGCATACACTAATATTACTGGCAACCTGACAGTTACGGCTCAATACACTGGAAATCAATACACTGTAGCTCGAAATCTGAATTACTCTGGAGCACCTTCCCTAGGCAATATCACTGTTACTTTCGGTTCCCAGTATAATAATCTAGGTTCACCTACAAGAAGTGGTTATACCTTTGATGGATGGTACACCAGTACGTCCGGAGGTACAAGAATATATGACACAACTATTGTTAATACACCAAATAACCATACTTTGTATGCTCAATGGAGTACCTCCCCTGGATGCAACCCTTAGTAATGGGAGTAGCAGAAACTTGACAGCGACTATAAGAGTACGAACTGCCTTCAAGCTCAATTTGTTATAACTGTTCTATGCTACTCATAAAGAAAGGATGTATAAATTTTGAAACCAAATTTAATAGATTTGAATGTTTTTAATCAAACAATAAGTATTGGGTCATATATTATGTTCAATTTAATACTCAATCCTCTTATTGTCATTATTGTCAATATTATTATTTTGACAAAACAATCTGTTTCTTTACTAAAAGCATTTGTTTCTTCAATAATTATAGTAATAACTGTCATAATAGGAGCTAGACTAACTCACGTAATTATCGCGTGGGGATATTATAGGGATTTTTCAGTAAATCCCTTTTCTTTATCCCCGAGTGGTTTTGCAATGTATGGTGGCTTCATTTCCGCCCTACCAATATTGTATTTATTGTCAAGATTTACAAAAAAAAGTTTTTTTAGATTTTTAGACTATATTACTCCTGGTTGGGCTATTGGAATATTTTTTAATAAAATCGGCTGTTTTCTGAATGGATGTTGCTTTGGTATCCCTACGAGTTCTTTTATTGGTGTTAGGTATCCAGAAGGAAGCTCGCCTTATAATTTTTATTATAATAAGCTACTGGCTGAAGCACCAATTGACATTGTTACACTAAGCTCTATTAGTATTCATCCAGTTCAATTATATGAAGCTATAATAGGTATCTTCTGTTTTGTTATAGCAATCTATTTAATAAACAAGCATTATAAAGCAGGGATCGCTTGTTTTATTACAGTTGCCATATATGCTTTCTCAAGGATTGTATTTCACTTTTTAAGAGCATTCCCTTCAAGTACTACAATGAACTATTATCTAATTCTATTCTTTTATATTATTGTATTTTTATTTACTCTATTTATGCTTATTAAAACTAATAATCAGAAGACATAGATTCAGTTTTTCTGAAAGGTTTTGCTGGTCGAAAAAGATCGGTAAGATGGCAACTCTATACTAAATTGATCGACGAGAGAGCATATCTATTGAGATTAACAATGAAATGATGTAAACTGAAGTAGTGAAAACCATTTTACGAGGAGGTACATCATGTCAGAACTCAAAACCAAACAAACCGATGCGGATGTGGTTGAGTTTATCAATTCATTCGCTAATACAGAGCAAAAACGTCAAGATAGCTTTGTACTATTGAAGTTTATACAGGACATTACAGGCTTTGAGCCCAAAATGTGGG
>DMAP01000231.1 GCA_003446975.1 Clostridiales bacterium
TATCTTGACAGGAGGTATTCCGATATTATCATTGAACAGCTTTCTTAAGTGCCGATCTGATATGTAAAGTTCCTTAGCCAGCTCATGGATGCTATGATAGCTTAGATAACCGTCGTATATCATCTCCAATGCGGTATTGACCGTTTCAGCACCATCAACATTGCTATTGAAGTACTCCAAATTGATATCAGGTCTGCATCTTAAACAGGGCCTGAAGCCATTCTCAAGTGCTTTGAACATCGTATCAAAATAAAGGACGTTCTCTTCCTTTGCTATTGGCGACGGACAGGAAGGTCTGCAGAATATGTTGGTTGTCCTTACACCAAAGAAAAACTTTCCATCAAAGCTTTTATCCTTGTTTAATCTTGCCGTTTGACATAAGTCTTTATTCATTGATTCCTCCATGCTGTTGTTATCTATTATAACAATCAAATACCACACTTATAGCATAGATGAATCAGACAATTAAAACAAGCGGTTTTCGGATATTTCATTCACTTGTTTTGATCTAGAAATGCATCTGTCATTTCAACAATTTGATCAAAATGGGTTTGATAGACAAAGTGCGTTGAATCCACAACTGCATGAGCCACTTTATTCCCAAGCATGCTGAGATGCCTATTCTGATAGCCCATACCATCATCTTTGTCCTTCTTTGCCATCACCTCAATCGATTGTTTTGAGATGATTTTCAATACAGGAATATCCTCAGGGAATACCATGCCATTGACTTCATTTATATTTTCTATCAGCAATAAAGATTGATCGATTAAGGTATCATTGAGAACATGATAGGTAAACGTCTTGTAATCTGCTATTTCCTTTTCAGTATAACCATTCTCAACCAACTTCGTATCAGGTACCAATCCGGTAACAATTCTGGTAAATCCTGTGGCTTGCTGAATTTTTCCTACTGAATACAATAAACCCATATAGCCTGGATTTTCACCGGTAACCGCAGTTGATGTGGTGTCGAGCATAATGATAGAAGATACCTCTTCCGGGTGCTGGATCGCATAATACTCGGAATAAACACCAGAAGCGGAATGTGGCATCAATATATAAGGTGGATTAAATCCTGCATGAGCAAGAGCCGTTCTAATCTCATTCATATAGTTCTCATTTGTTCTGGGTTTATCTGTCTTATCACTGAACCCAATCCCAAAATATTCAATAGTGACTACAGTGTAAGATTCGCTCAGCTTTCTCATCAACGGGCCGAAATCTGCCGATGGCAATGACACACCAAATCCCGGAAGCAACACTATGGTTTTTTCTCCACTCCCCATGGAATAGACATGCATTTTACCGCCATTTACGTCTACTAGCTGACCATAAGGTTGAATTGATTCCAATTCATTCCTAAAAAATGTTTTGTTGATAATGAATCCTAAAATATTTAGACCCACTATTATACATAGGATAATCAGAGCGATGTGCATAAATTTTCGTCCCCTTTTTTGTTTGTTTTTTTGTGTATTGATTGGTTTCATGTGTATTTATCCTTTCCTTTCTTCATTAGATGGCGATGATATAAACGAGATGCTTCTTTGTCTTCTTTTTCCATCAGGTTCGTTGTTGATATGCTTTTTTAGCAACTCACTGAGTTGAGATAGAAATTCGTCGAACTCCTCATCGCTTAGTAAAAGACCAGAATTGCTCAGGAAAATCTTGTCAACCCCTGGATTTGAATTAGGATCACTGAAATATTCAGCAAAATCGCCATAAATCTTCATTAGAAATCCAAATGCGTTTTGAAGTGCGTTCTCTGTTGTATTGATGTCAGTGATTGTTTTTATATTGAGAGCGTAGGTCCTCTCTACTGATCCCCTTACCCTGTTCTCATCTACTACGGCAATAACATTGTTATCCGTGAGTATCTTCAGATGCCTGTATAGTGTTGTCCTTGGAACATCTGTCATCAGAGAAGCTATTTCACCGGCTGTTGCCGTTTCATGGGTTGCAACATATTGCAGTATTCTGCTTCTAATAGGATTGAGTAAGACTTGATTTATATCTTGCATGATTAAACTCCTTTACTTGTTCTATAATTGATTATATTTCCATTTATGGAAATAGTCAAGTATAATTTAAACTTTTACTAAAAATAAAAAACCTCTTGCTTCTCACAAGAGGTTCTTCTATCGATACTTTCCATTTTCATATATTTCTTTGATTCTTTCATAAGGAAATGCTTCGTCAATAGACCGATACGTTTCAATTTCTCCATTCAGCCAGAATGTTCCGTTTTTATCAACAGAAAATCTTGCCACCGGATTTCCATCTTTATGATAATTGATACTCAACATCGATGCAATATCAATCTCTGCTTCAACGGGTTCCAAGTCAAGATTATTGTAAATGCTCACTAGTTCTGCCACAATTTCATCATCAGTTTCAAATAAGGCATAGCTCATTACACTGAAGAAGACAGCTACTTCATCCGCCTCAAGATTTTTAGTCGGCATCTGATAGATAACATACATGCCTTCGTCATTCTGATCAATCACAAGACTTACATCATTCCCTACTGCGAAATCACTGGTATAGCTTTTCTCAGCCAGTAAATTACCGTTAGCGTCCAACGCCTTCATTGAAAACTCTAGATTTGATGAGTATGGCATTTCAAATGAAAACGTGTCTCCCTCCTTCATGAGATTATTATCGGCCAACATTGTACCTGTGGTGCTGTCTTTAGTATTTATTTCTACAGTCTTAACTGAATCCTCGGTTTTATTGGTCACACGTATAAAAGGTTTTCCATACTGCATCACTTTTTCGATCTCACCGGCTATTGGTCTGAAAAGATCAACCTTCCATTTACCCTCAACTTCTTTCATAATTAGAACGCCACTTAACTGAATCGCCTCATCATCACCGCTCTTGAAAGTAACCTTTGCAGTGATATTATAATGAAAAGTCACATANNACTGACTGAATCGGTTTTCAGGATACTGCCATACTGACTTGCTGCCATCTCTCCTTCTAGGATTACCCTGTTTACGGTAGAATCATTTAATCCCTTTTCGGTCATCAACTCACCGTATATAGTAGTCAATGCATCTTGCAATCCTGGGATTTCAGTCAATCCAGTTCCGTTACTATCGTAGGTCAGCTCAATATTAGGATTAGTAAGCAGTTCAGCCATACCAGTATCGTCCACAGTGTAATATGTCAACAGGAACTTCTCTGCTCTTGCTTCAGGTGTGTTAGCATTAAAAGGGTTGGATAGAAGTCCCATAGTCAATATAACTACTATGATAAAAGCGATCACGCCTACCCAAAATCCAGGTTTTCTATAATTGATAATATTTTTGACTCTAGATGTTGTATTACTCTCACCGAAGGCCAACGGAATCAGCAAACCACTTCTGTTTGCAGATAGCGATAGCATAGTAGAGGAATAATTAGCTCTGATATCAGATGAAGACTTTTTAATGACACTTTCGTCGCATGACATCTCCATATCCTTGGCCATCAGAAAGTAACTAAGCCAGATAATGGGATTAAACCAATGTAAAACTAAAGCTAAAAATACTGCGGGTTTAATCCAGTGGTCGTGTCTCTTGATGTGAATCTGCTCATGGCTGATGACGATATCCTTTTCTTTGTCTTGCATTCCCAGCGGTAAGTATATTTTAGGTTTGATAACGCCTATCACAAATGGTGTTTTAATTTGATCTGTTTCATATACGCCTTTTGCAAGCACAGTGGCAAATTGTACCCTATGTCTGATTTTGACATATGAATAGATCGCATACAGTATAAGGACAGCCATCCCTATAACCCAAACAGCCGTCAAAACACCCATAATAATCTGCATTGGATTAACACTAGCAATGACAGTTGGTGCAGGCAGGCTCTGATTGACAACTTTATCTATGGCCTCTATTTCAGTGATTATACTTGGCTTGGGCATCATACCTATATTAGATGGGAGATAGTCCTGACTAGGTTTTATTCGGGCCAGAAAGCTGAATGGGCTACTGAAAGAAACTGGACTTATCAACCTGAATATAACGACAGACCATAATCCATAAGAATAAATCTTTGGTGCCTTGCTTAGAAAAATCCTAGCAATAATCACAACTGTGGCAACGTAAGTTGCGGTGATGCTCATATTTAAAACCTTAATGAAGAGTTCTGTCATTTTGTCGCCTCCTCTATAATCCTCTTGAGTTCAGAGGCTTCCTTCTTTGTTATTTTCTTGTTATCTAGAAAAGCTGACAGAAATGTTGGCAATGAGCCATTAAAGTTTTTCTCTATTATCTGTTCACTTTCATACTTTTGGACCTGCTCACGTTTCACTATCGCGGTTACAGTAGCGTTTTCGTTTACAATCAACTCTTTCTCAGCAAGTTTTCTAATCATCGTATAGGTGGTAGGCTTTTTCCAACCCAATAGCTTTGAGGAGATTCTGGATAGCTCTGTTGAATTGATAGGCTCGTTGTCCCATATAATACACATGAATTTGTATTCCGCATCAAATAGTTTATGCCTAACCATAACATCCTCCTTAGGTTTATCTTGATAAACCTTCTCTTAATGAGTTTACTCCAATAAACCTCTTATGTCAAGAGTTAAAAGTAGCGAATAATCAACTTTACTATTGATTTTGGATATACTATAATAAATTCAGTACAACTTTTTAAGGAGTTCAAATGACTATCATCAGCAATATCACCTTTAACAGTTATTCGATCATTCTACTTCTGATTTTACATATTTATTCTGTCCGAAAGTTTAAAAAAAAGAACCTTAGACATAAACTATATCTTCATCTTATCGAAGTGACCATTGTAATGCTTGTTATCGATGTTCTCGCTAGATTTGACGGTATGGCTAATCCCTATTACCCATTGATTAACCACATCAGCAACTTTCTAATTTTTCTCCTAAATCCTGTTTTGCCCTCATTATGGTTGTTATATGTGTACAACCAAATATTTTTCAACGATGAGAAAACAAAAAAAATGTTATTGCCGTTAGTGGTCGTATTTGCCTTGAATACTGTGATGGTTGTAGCCAATCAGTTCTACGGTTTTCTGTATTTTATCGATAGCAGCAATATATATTATCGTGGATCCTTGTACATCATATCTTTTTTCATTACATTCTTCTTATTGGCGATTACCTATGCACTGTTGATTATACATAGTAAGAAAATAGATACAAGATACTATTTCGCACTCATGTTTTTTGCTGTTCCACCAATCATAGGAACAGTAATGCAGATTTTTATTTATGGTATTCCTTTTGCATTAAACGGTGCAGTGTTTTCATTGTTGATTGTCTTGCTATATATACAGGATGATGGCATGAATACTGACTTTCTTACGGGAATAGCCAACCGCAAGCGATTTGAGGATATACTGAGTTCCAGGGTCGACAACTGTCATGAAAATGGGTCCTTTTCACTAATATTGCTTGATCTGGATAATTTCAAAAAAATTAACGATTCACACGGCCACGAAATGGGTGACAATGTATTGAAAGCCATCACAAAAATGCTTGCCTTATGCGTTAGGTCAAATGATTTCATTGCGCGATTCGGTGGTGATGAATTTTGTATTGTGACAGATATTTCAAAAAGCAGGGATTTGGAATCTGCCATCAATAGAATCCAACACTGCACTGATGAATTCAACAAGACCCATGATTTCCCTTTCGAAATCAGTTTCAGTATTGGTTCGGCTATCTATGAATGCTCAAGCCTTATGACCTCAGAAGAATTCTTAAAGCAGGTTGATTTGTTGATGTATGAGAATAAAAAAGCAAAAAACCGTTCCCAGTAAAATCCAAATTCGGGAGACGGTTTTTATTATTTGAGTTATCTTTTACTCATTTTATGTCGAATTCTTTCAGCAAGCTTATAAACGATGTATTTAAGAGTTTCTGGCCCATCAGTTCTCTGAAGCGAAAGGTTTTCTCTTTCCCTTCATTTCTTAGCTTAGCCAATTCTTCAGGTATGGATGTTTCACGATTCATAATGTACTCGTAAAGTTCTTCAAATCTCACCAAATTTTCAATAGCTTTTTCCATGTCTATGATTTCATACGTCCCATTTTCTTTCTTTATTATTTGACGCTCCATATGACGGCTCCTGTTTATGACTTTATACCGCAAGTGGAATCTAATCAACGCTAACCTTTTTTATTCTCTTTAGGTATTTCAGGGACAACAACACCTGCACTCACAATCAGTTTTAGACCTTCTTCTACTGTCATATCCAAGTAGATTACTTCCTTATCAGGAACTAGAATGAGCATACCAGAGGTAGGGTTGGGAGTCGTGGGTACAAAAACATTCATCAGTCTTGCTGCCGTCTTATCCTGTACTTCTCCCTTGCATTCGCCTGTTAAAAATCCGACTACATATGTGCCTTTTCTGGGATACTCTATCAAAACTACCCGATTGAATACATGCTTTCCTTGAAGCGAGAAGGCTTCAACAATTTGTTTCAATCCAAAATAGACTCTTGGAACGATTGGAATTTTTCGGATCATCTTTTCTGCAAAATGGACAAGTCTCTGCCCTATTACATTTGATACAACAGAGCCCATAATGAATATGATCACAAATCCCGCGACAATTCCGATTCCAGGAATTGTTCTTCCAATAAGCATGCTGATGTAAGCACCTAGAAATCTATCAAGAAACCTAAATAGGGAATATAATAAATAGATGGTTGCAATAATTGGCAGAAGGGTCAATAACCCCCTAAGAAATACTTGTCTGATTCTTTTCATCATCCTATACCTTCACTTACATAATATTCTATAAAATTTATTTCTAAAAATCTTTCAAATCATTTCTTCAATAAGAGAGCTCTTTGCCTTGAGAAAGTGTTCAAGATCATTGAGATATTCATAAAGCGTGGCACGATTCTCAAATTCCTCTCTGGTCAACGGTAGTGGCAGAAGTCTGAAAGTGGATCTATATTCTTGAATCTGCTGATTCAACTCTTCTGATATTTCAAGACCATGGAAGTTTATTGCTATCATATCAGTCAGGTCCGCCACCATCAATGTCTGTTTATAGGAGGCATACAGCCGTTTGAAACACCTTCTCATATGATACAAGATATCGTATTGTATGATTCTAGACTCCATATAATGGATATGATTGTATTGCTTGTAAATCAATTGATTCTCTGATTCAATCTTGACTCTGTTATAGCTCTCTTTTAATTTAGCTTCCAACTGAGTATAATACATTTCATCAATAGTCGTTGCTTTTGTTCTTAGGCAATTTGCCATTTCAAACAAGATTTTACGAACCATTTCATCTATTTCAACTATATCTTGTTCTATTCTCTTCTCAAGACTTGGCATATAAAGGTTAAGTAAAAAACCTATCCCCGCACCGATAAACATCTGCATCATTTCATTGACAAGTGCTGGTAGTGCGACTGATTGTATACTTAATAAATGTGTAACAAGTACAGACGGAGGCACGATTCCGTCGTGAAACTTCAATTGAACCGCAATCGGTATGAAGATCAACAGGTAAACGCCAAATGCAACAGCTGTAAATCCCATAAACGAAAAAACCAAGGTTCCAATCGTCAACGCGAGAATTGTAGATCCTATTCTCATTATGGCAAGATCCTTGGATTTCTTTTTTGTACTCTGAACACTTAAAATAACAATAATCCCTGAGTTGGCGGCGTAGTCTAGATTCAGAAACTGTGAAATTAATACTGCTACAATGGCTCCGAAAGCAGTTTTGACAGTTCTCATACCAATATATTTACTAATTCTCTGCATAGTTGGATGACCTCAAATCGGATAATTGATTTCAAATCAATAATATCATCAGTTGTGGTTTTTAACAATAGAGATTAAGCTCGAAGATTTATTTTATTAACTTTAGCAATGCCTTGAATTCTGGTGTGCCTGATTCTTTCAACAGGTCAAAAACAGCAGTCTCTGTATTGGTTATGACTGCACCCATATCCCTCATTTGTGATATGGCATTGTTTAATGTCATCTCCGCTCTTGAGCCCACAGCATCCTCAACAAGAAACACTGAAAATCCGTTATCCAACAGGCTCCTGACTGTCTGGTAAACGCAGACATGGGTTTCAGTTCCTGTAACAATAATCTTGTTTCTTTTCAAATTATTTAAGTTATTCAGAAATTCCTTGTTGCAGGCTGAGAAAGTATTCTTATGAAAAACTTTGGCCTCCGGCATTTTTTGAATCAGCTGATCAACAGTATGTCCCAATCCTTCGGCATTGTGTTCAGTAACAATTATAGGCAATCCCAAAAGTTTCGCTGCCTCTATCAGGACCTCGTTCCTTTGTGCAACGTTGTCTGCCTTGTTTATAACCGGTAGCATTCTCTCCTGTATATCAATGATCAGCAATACCGCTTCATCTTTGTTTAAATAATATTTATTCATTCTAGTTCCTCCTTAGTGTAATATTGCTTTATACCTTCATTTCTACATCATAAAAAATCCTTCCTCGACACTACAATCTTATCCATTGTAATATCGGATATACTCTTGCAACCTGTCATCAGCATTGTATCTTTCAACTCCGCTATAAGCTTTTCAGCATATAGCTGAACCCCCTCTGCACCTCCGCCGATGGCTGTAATAGCAAAAGTTCTGCCAATCAAAACCGCATCGGCACCTAGAGCAATAGCCTTGAAGACATCTGCTCCTGTCCGTATCCCACCATCCACGAAAATCTTTATCTTGCCACCAAGAACCTCCTTGATTTCTGGCAAAACTTCTGTGGTCGCAGGGGTGTTGTCAAGAACTCTTCCTCCATGGTTTGATACAACTATACCGTAGGCTCCCGACTCGGCAGCTTTTTTTGCTCCTTCGGGAGACATCACCCCTTTTATGATAAATGGCAGTTCGGTAGAATCAACAATTTCCTTCAAATCCTTGACGGTCTTTGTGAAAACAGGTTTGCCTGATTTAGCAAGATGCACAAGGCCTGCAGAGTCTATATCCATTGCAAATGCCATTACATTTAGGGTTTCTATTGTCTTTATCTTTTCGAACACTTTCTCCATTGCCCAAGGCTTCAACGTAGGAATTCCCCAGCCTTCAACCTCTTTAAGGGGTACGAGCGGTTCATTGAAGTATATCATTGGCGCCATCACCAGTAAATGCAGCTATGCCTGCATTCTTTGCGCCCATTAGGGTTCGTCTGTGATACTCACCTTCGGCGATCTTCCCACCGTAATTAATATCCATCCCACCAATAGGCGCTACAAAGATCGGCGCTGTGAAATGCTTGCCAAAAAGACTAATAGATGTGTCCTGGCCTTCTTCCTTGTATATCATGTCCATGACAACCTTTACCTTATATAGGTAACTGTAGTTTCTGATAAAGCTATTTCCGGTTCCCTTTGCCCCGACACCGGGTACCCATCCTTTACAAGCTACGCCGTTGCACTCCTTGCACACCAGGCAGAGAGGGGAAAGTATCTCCTTGGCATTTTCCCTGACTCTATTATAATCCATGTTTGACCCCCTTGGCTTCTATCTTTTAACTCCTGTGATCTTGCAGTAGACAATCCCTATATTGCCATCTGCCTTTTCCGCATCCTTTTTATCGACGCCTAGCGTAAAACTCAAGTATTCCTCCGAATCACCACCAAAGCTTTTGAAAGAGGTGCTTCTGCCTTTCACCGTGTGTTGTCCCAGCTCATTGTGGTAAATACCATTCCTTACCAATGTGGCGTAGCCGTACGTATCTGTATCAATCTCAAAAAGGTCACTGGAGTCGTCTCGGATATATTTCATGTCAACGGTTCCCTTTAGTGGAAAACTTTCCCCATTTTCATGTTTTAGTTCAAACTCAAAACTGAAGCTCTTGCTCGTTCCTTTTTCAAAAATCATAGGTTCTAAAGCAAGCATGGCGTCTTCATGATAGGCTTTTTGTATCATAATAGGCTGAATAGCGATAGCCTTAGGAGGATCATCGAGAATAGAGAATCCCAGCTTGTTTTCGCCACGTTTAATGCCATAAGCTTCATATGGATCTTTCATGCTCCCCGGTTCTGTGCTTCCTCCACCGCAGGCAGAAAGAACTATTGTGGTCAATATGATTAGGACAATAATGTTCGCTAATCTGCGATGACAGATTTTTCTTTTTTGACTTTGGTATCCACTTCTCATTTGCGATCCCTCCTGTTAAGACCTTATTTTTTGTTAACACTCCAATTGATTCATTATATCATAATATGATTTCATCATATAACTTAAATATTTTGGTTTTATGCAAAATAATAGTTTTTAAAAGCAATATTAAGAAAAAAAAGTTAAGCTCTAGATATGATGAAAACCCGTTGAAATCAACGGGTTTCGATTATATCAAACATTGTGTTGTTATTGCCGGCTACATTAGTCAGCTCCATTAACCAAATTATAAATTTGGATTTCGTGACATAAGACCTACGACGCAATCATAGATTACTGTCAGGTTCTCGAGCCAAATCATAGATTTGGATTTCGCGGCCTCTGACCTACTAAGAAATCGAAGATTTCAGTTAGGTCATCATGGTGGAGATAAGGGGATTCGAACCCCTGGCCTCTTGAATGCCATTCAAGCGCGATCCCAACTTCGCCATATCCCCATATCAAATTAAAATAAAATGGTGCGAGATGAGGGATTCGAACCCACGACTTTTTGCACGTCAAGCAAACACTCTCCCACTGAGTTAATCTCGCACATTGGACAACTTCAATCAAAATATATCCACCTTGAAATAATAACAAAATTCGGGATAAAAAACAACACTTACTTTCAAAATAAAACATTAAATTAGCTTAACAGATTGCCACATTGACATTTTTTCTACTTTGTTGACACTGGTACCCAAAATGAATATAGTATAAATAAAAGAACCAGAAAGGTGGATCGATATGAGCTTAAGTGAAAAATTACAATCATATAGAGAAGAATCTCTCAGCAAAAAAAATGAAGAAGACAAAAGCATAATGCTTGAAACTGCAGAAAACCTGCGAAAGCTTGAAATAGAAAAAAACGCCCTCAAAGAAGGCGATAAAATCCCAGCGTTCAAATTGAAAAATGCAATAGGTGAAACAATCAAGATTTATGATGTGTTGTCAAAAGGGCCGATCATAATTAACTTCTACAGAGGTGCATGGTGCCCATACTGCAACCTTGAAATTGCCGCATACCAGGAAGTTCTGCCGGAAATAAAAAAAAGAGGCGCTCACCTGGTAGCTATATCGCCTGAACTGCCGGATATTACAATGACATTGAAGGAAAAACATGCTCTTGAATTTGAAATACTCAGCGACACTGACAACATGGTAGCCAAGGAGTTTGGACTTGTATTCAAACTGGAAGACAAATTAGTCGCTTTATATAAAAAGATGGGTATAGACCTTGTGGTGTCTCAAGGCAACAGGAATAGCGAGCTACCGATACCCGCCACGTATGTTGTGGACACCAATGGTATCATAAAACTGTCTTACCTTAACAGCGACTACACCAAAAGGCTTGAGCCAATGGACGCCATTAATGCATTAGATTAAATATCCTCTTTGTTGAAGGATTCTTTTAAGGCCTTGTACAACATCAGGGCCTTTTTTTCATATTCTATTGGAATATCCACAAATCCCCAACCCATTGTCAGCTCGAAAATGCCATTGTAGGCCAAACTATTGTTGGTTATCAAAACATGGGGTATGGACTCTTCATCCAGAATATTGGTGTAAAGCTCCGCTTCAAACTGATTATCCAATTTGACTCTTATAGTATCCATTATTCTCCTCCACTACATTTTATGCTGTTATTATATCACATCAACGCCAGCAAAAAGAACCCAAGCACCTTAATTCATGAGTAGAAGGCTTGGGTTCTTCTTCATTTTTCCTTTACATCTACGCTGTCGTTGCAGGTTTTTTAATCTTTTGAATAATGATCAACGCTATTAATATAGCCAAGCCAATGAAATCCTGATAAACACTTTCTGATATCATAAACAACGCCGCTGCAAAAACAATCACCCTTAAAAACAAGTTCATCTTCTTGATAAAAAATCCTTCAGTTGCTGCCCCAATCATGAATACACCCAGCATAGAAGTGATGATGACCCTGATTGTTATCGCTGCAGTTGTATCAATAGACAAAAGTGCTGTATTGTAAACAAACATATATGGGACAATGAATCCCGCCAGAGCCAGCTTCACAGACTGAACGCCTGTTTTCATCGGATCTCCCCCTGATACGCCTGCTGCAGCAAATGATGCCAGAGCAACTGGCGGTGTCAAATTAGCAAACATGGCATAGTAGAAAACAAACATATGGGCGGCGATTGCCGGTATTCCAAGCTGAATCAAAGCTGGAGCTGCCATAGTGGCTGTTATCAAGAAA
>DMAP01000343.1 GCA_003446975.1 Clostridiales bacterium
ATAATAAAAACTTGGATGATGAGTTATTTTTTGTTGGTAGAGAAAAGGAAATAAGAATCATTAAAAATAATCTAGAACACTCCAGTAATAATATATACAAATCATGCTTCATTTCAGGTGAAGCTGGGATTGGGAAGACTCAACTGTTAAATAAACTAGCCCAAGATATCAGTAAAGACTCTTGGATCATCTTAAAAGGTAGTTGCAATGAGTCTGACAAACAATTTTTTCTTCAGCCATGGGATTACCTTGCAAAGCAGCTTCATGAAAGGGTAGTTAAAGAAAAAATACAAATCCCAAAACTTTGGCAAGATGTCATTTCATATTTTTTTCCCTCATTCGACCAAACTGTTGAAACACTTGATATAGATACCATCGAACGGATTGAATCGGTAAAATTTCAAGTGTCTTTTGATGCTGTAATAGGTGCTTTGAGAATGTTGTCCCTCAAGAAACCAATTATTATTATTTTTGATGATATACATTGGATGGATAACTACAGCTATAATTTGCTTTCCAGCTTGCTGGTTAAACTTAATAACATTCTATTAATTGCAACATTTAGAGACTCATATCAAAGGGAAATAGAAGCTAAAGCTTTTAGCACACTAAGAAAGAATTCATTTCAATTCATCTCTCTCAGTCGATTCAATAGAGAAGAAACTCTTCTATTTGTCAAAAAATATGATCCGACACTTACTATTAATGAAGATATTCTAGATAGGCTATACCTGAAGACTGAGGGAATTATTCTGTTTATTATAGAATATCTGAGTATTTTTAAAGAAAACAGCGACAATCTGCTTGACTCAAGAAAAGTTGAAAGTATTCTTCGAAGCAGGCTCAATGAACTGAATCCCCTAGAGCAAAAAATTCTCAATATATCTTCAGTCTTTGTCAATAATATTGACCTGAACTTTTTACTAAACTACTTAAACAATGATGAAGATGATGTATTTGAGGCTATAGAATCTTTGCAAAATCAAAAATTATTGAAAGAGGTTTCTGAAGAGGATTCTATCTGTTATCAGTTTTCTCATTCCATCTTAAGAGACTTTATTTACAGCAATTTAAGCTACACATCTAAAAAGAGATATAACGACAAGATTGCCAGTTTCTATGAAAGGTGTCTTAAGAATCATCCTAGAGATAGATTCTTATACCCGCGAATTATTGCTCATTTCGAAAAAGCTAAAAACATAGAAAAAGTTTTGACATATAGCATAAAAAACTTGTCTGCTTACTCTAGTATTAATCTGGAGCAGTTTCCTTTTATTCATAAGTCTGAATTCATTGAACCAATTGATTTCGAATCAATTTTTTCGAATATTGATAATTTACTCGATAATATTCACATTGAACCGGTCCGTAAAAAGCAGTATGAAATGGATTATCTCTATATCAAGGGGAAATATTATATTCGAAATGGCGAGTACAAAATAGGTGTTCATTGCATCGATACCTTTATTAAGTATGCTGAAGAAATCAAAAGCTATAATCACATGATAGATGGTTACCATCAAATCATATATTACTGCATTCAAGTGAATGATTTAAACAAAATGCATCTCTATCTCAACAAGATACAAAAAATCAGCAGTCAAAACTCTGATGTGAAAGAAAAAGGGACGCTCTACCGTTGGAGGGGTTTGTATGCCATTCGAGTTGAAGATTTTGACAATGCAGTCGATTATCTGCATAAATCTATTGAAATATTCAAAAATCTGTCACTTTTAGAAAATAAGTATGTCGTCAACATCGCAGCGGCATATAACTATCTAGGTAATATCAATAAATACAAAGGAGACTATCTAACTGCTATCGAGTTTTATAAAAAAGCGATTTCCCTTTGCGAATCCAACAACATAATGAAAGGTCTCGACATCTTTTATACTGGCTTAGGTCAATCTTATTATGAATCAGGTCAGTTTGAGGAGGCTGATAAATATATTAAGAAGGCTTTGGAGTACTTCATCAAATACCAAAATTCTTGGGGGAGGGCTATTGCAGAGGGCTACGCCGCTCTTCTCGCTAGAGATAAAAATGATATTGCTGGTTATCAACACCACTTGAGCACAGGAGAGTATTATGCAAATAAGTTGAAGAATCCTTATTCGATGGCTTTAATAGAAAGGATAAAACAACTTGATAATACTTAAAAGATTCTAATGGTTATCTAATACCAATACTGTGGAATAAAGATAAAAGACTGATGGATTTTGCTTCCAAACCATTATGACTCATTTTGAATAAACAAAACGCAGTTTTTTTGCTATAATAAATGCAGACAAACTAATAGAGATTCTTAATGAAGAAATCATCTATATGAGATTAGTAAAATAAATTAGAAAAGGGGTTCTATATGAAAGTCAACAAGTTATTATCAATCTTATCGATGTTAATAGTCATTTTGGTGGTCGCGGTTTTGATTTACATGTTTTATCTTCAGAATGAAAAAATCGAAGCTTTAAACAATGATCTCATTTTGAAAGACCAGACCATCAATCAATTGGAAAATGAAAATCAATCACTTAATCAAGAAATTGAAGACAATGAGATTCGAATTGCTGAACTTGAGAGCAATGTCAGTTCTCTCCAAGCTGAGTTGGATGCTTTAGATGTAGATAAAGATGCCAGAGACTATGTGACACGTTTAATGGATAAGTTTTTTAACGACTATTTCAATCAGAGTGAATCTACGGAATCCTTTATGGATTTGACCGATAATGAACTAAATGCATATAATAGCTTTAAAGAAAACTATAATGATATGGCATTGACTGGTCTGTCACCTCTTAGCATCATGAAGCTTTACCTGCACGCTGAAAAGATTAAGGATTATGATACCCAATATGAGTTATATACGCGTGATGAGAACCAAGTGATGTGGACAAAAGAAGAACATCTGGACATACCCGAGAGTGACAGAGTCAAGGATTTCGGTATTTTTGAGACTGCTACCAGAAGGACTGTTACAATCAACGATGGAGAGGCCATTGTATCCTGGTACAGCACTCGAGATAGCGATGCATACGATGAAGACGCCTGGCAATATGGTTTCCGACTCACGATGGACGATAATGGTATTTGGCGAGTCGGCTTCATACCGATGCAATAGTTTACTCATAATTATTCAAATATATTAATATATAAGTGGAGGTATTCTATGAAATTTTTTATTGATACTGCCAATGTGGCAGAAATAAAAGAAATCAATGACTGGGGTGTGCTAGACGGTGTGACGACCAACCCATCGCTGATTGCTAAAGAGGGACGAGATTTCAAAGAAGTCATAAATGAAATAACCAAAATTGTTAATGGTCCCATCAGTGCTGAAGTAGTAAGCATGGACCATGAAGGCATGGTTTCAGAAGCTGAGGATCTGGTACCAATTCACGAAAATATTGTTATTAAGGTTCCTATGACAGATGAGGGATTGAAAGCTGTGAAGATTCTCTCCTCAAAAGGAATTAAAACCAATGTCACATTGATTTTCTCTGCCAATCAGGCTCTTCTGGCTGCCAAAGCAGGAGCCTCATACGTCAGCCCATTTATCGGTAGACTGGATGATATTAGCAATCCAGGCATGGATGTAGTGGGTGATATAGCTCAAATATTTACCATGTACGGTATAGAGACTGAGATCATCGCAGCAAGTGTCAGACACCCAATGCACGTCATCGATTCAGCTAAAATGGGGGCCCATATAGCGACTGTCCCATACAGTGTTTTCAAACAAATGATCAAACATCCCTTGACAGACATTGGAATAGATAAGTTTTTGAAGGACTGGGAGAGTGTGACTAAAAAACAGTAGTGAAAAGGCTGGCAAAAACCAGCCTTTTAGATTGTTATCTACCGTAGACTATTGTGTACTAAATTAAATTTTCAGGGTTTAGATTTTTTAGCTCATCCAACACAAACAATCCATTCTCCCTAATTAACACGTCGTCAAAATAGATGCTTCCTCCACCATACTCTTCAGTCTGTACGCAAATCAGATCCCAATGTATTTTAGATTTATTGCCATTAAAAGCCGTGTCATAAGCTTTCCCAGGTGTGAAATGGAAGCTACCCATGATTTTTTCATCAAACAATATGTCATTGATAGGTTTTATTATATAAGGATTAACTCCAAACGCAAATTCACCAATGTATCTGGCGCCCTCATCCATATCAAGTATTTTGTTGAGTCTTGCTGTATCATTGGATGTCGCATTGATTATTTTGCCGTCTCTAAATTCAAATTTTATATTTTCGAATGTGAAACCGTTATATACAGACGGTATGTTGTATTTCAGTTTTCCATTAACAGAATTCCTGACCGGTGCCGTAAACACTTCGCCATCCGGTATGTTTCGGTCTCCTGCACAAGCGACTGAATTAATCCCTTTGATTGAAAATATCAAGTCAGTCTCATCGCCAGTAATTCTCACCGTGTCCGTTTGTTCCATCAAGTCAGTCAGTTTTGTCATTGCTTGTTGCATCTTGCCATAATCAAGATTGCAGACTTTGTAATAAAAGCTCTCGAATTGCTCAAAACTCATTTTGCTGGCTTGTGCCATAGCGTTAGTCGGATATCTCAATACCACCCATTTTGTATTGTCAACCCTTTCATACAATACGTCGCTGGTTTTGTCTCCATATAACAGCTGTTTTTCTTCTGGAACATCCGCCAGTTCATTACTGTTTTCATTACCTCTAACGCCTATAAACGCGTCCATTCCTTTCATTCTCACCATCTCGAACTCTGATAGGAAATCCAATTGCTTTGGTTGACAACCCATCATCAACTCTCTGGTTATGGAAGGTTCTTGAATATCGATATACGGAAAAGCACCAATATTGTATACTTCTCTAATCAATTGCTTTACCAAAGGCTGAACAGAATGACCAACTGCGGCAATAAGAACTCTCTCACCGGGTTGAATCTTACATGAATAGTTAACTAGATTTTTTGCTAATGTAACATTTCTTTCATCCATTTTTATCTCCATTTATCTCTTGATTTTTAGTGTCCACATTTACAACATGCCACAAAATGGTCATCACCGACTTGTTGCATTTTATGGTGTCCATCATGTTTGCAGTTTGCATCCATTAATACACATCTCTTTTCAAAACTGCAATAATCATTCTGAATGTAACTATCTACTTCGCCATCCTTAATGAAGCTATCCTTATTTTCAAGAAAATTTTTCAAATTAAAAGCGACCTCAACTAAAGCTTTTGTATAAGGGTGTCTAGGATGATAAATAATTTCTTTCTTTGGACCAATCTCAACAATTCTACCTTTGTACATTACTGCAATTCTATCACACATATAACCGGCAGTTGCCAGATCATGTGTTATAAAAACCATTGATAGATTATACTGTTCCTTCAAACCCAACAAGAGATTTAGTATGCCTGCCCTCACTGACACATCCAGCATTGAAGTCGGTTCATCTGCAACAATCAAATCAGGTTGCAGTATAAGAGCTCTTGCAATGGCTACACGTTGCCTTTGGCCACCGCTTAACTCGTGAGTAAATCGATAAAGAAAACTTTTTGCTGGATTTAATCCAACGCTTTCTAAGACTTCAATGGCCTTGTCAATTTTTTCATTTTCTGAATTTAATAGTTTATTGATCAGAAGAGGTTCAGTCACAATATTCAGAATATTCATCCTTGGATTTAGGAACTCGTACGGATCTTGAAATACTATTTGTGTTTTTTTTCTGTATTCCGTTAACTCCCTATTTTTTAAATGAGTAATATCCTGACCTTTATAAAGCAGTTCTCCTTCATCTACGTTCAATAGCTTTAAAAGGATTTTGGCTGTAGTGGTCTTACCACATCCGGACTCACCAATAAGCCCGATTATTTCTTTTGGTTCAAGTTTAAAAGTGACATCATCAACAGCATAAACCTTCAAATTGCTCTTTTTGAAATGTTTGAAAACCCCCCCACCTTTAGCGTCAAAAGTTTTCCTTAAACTACTGGCTTCAATCAGATATCGATTATTCATGAATTCCTCCTTCCAAATAGCAAGCGACTTTATGGTTATCACTTATACTTATCAAAGATGGGCACTTCCCTTCACACATTTCAAATTTTTGTTTGCATCTATCATAAAACCTACATTTATCTTCAGGATTAACTAGTTTTGGAACTACGCCATCCACTGAAGTAACTTTCTTGTCAAAATCCTTAGAATCTACTTGGGATGAAAAAAGCGCTTTTGTATATGGGTGTTTGGGATTATTTAATACATTCTCTGTGGTTGTGAGTTCAACCAGCATCCCAGCGTACATGATTCCAATTCTATCACAAATAGCTGTGACCATATTGAGATCATGAGATATTACAATTAAGCCTAAACCTCTATCAAGCGCAATTTTTTTCAGTAACGCCAATATTTGCGCTTCTATTAACACGTCTAGCCCCGTGGTTGCCTCATCGGAAATAATAACTTTCGGATCACATGATAATGCCATTGCAATAATAATCCTCTGTTTCATTCCACCACTCAATTTATGTGGGTAACCATGGTACCATTTGGTATCAATACCGACCAAGCTCATTAAATGTTCAACCTTTTTCACTGCTTCTTCTTTATCCATATCTGGATAGTGCAATCTAATAGCCTCCAGAATTTGTTTTCCGACTTTATATGCAGGGTTCAGAGCATTCATAGCGCTTTGTGGTATCATGGCAATGTCCTTCCACAACACCTTTCTTAATTCGCTTCTTTCCATTTTAATCAAGTCTTTCCCACCAAGTACAACTTCGCCATTTATTATTTTCCCAGGATATTCAATCATATTCATTATTGAAAAACCAGCTGTTGATTTTCCACAACCGGATTCACCAATCAAACCTAATATTTCACCTGCTTCCAAATCAAAGGTCAAGCCTTGTAACGCTTCATTGTATCCTACTTTTGTCTCATAGTAGGTCGTTAGATTCTTAACTTCCAATAGTGCCATTACATTACCTCCTTAACCTTGGATTAACTATTTGTTCAAGAGAATTCCCTATGTACGCAAAAGAAATAACCAACAGTGTAATCAACAGACCAGGAGGTAGTATCCACCAAATCCAGGCATCCGATAAAAACGCACTTCTTGATTGCGCATAATACAGTATAATTCCCCAACTCTTTTGAGTCGGATCACCCAACCCTAAAAAGCTTAGAGATGACTCCATCAGTATTGCTCTGCTTGACATCAATATAAGCTGAGAAATAATGATTGATAAAGTCGGTGGTAAAATATGCTTCAAAATAACATATGATGACTTGCCACCAGTTGCTTTTACAGCTTCGATGTAACCTTTGTTCTTGATTGTCAGAACCTGTGACCTGATTACCCTTGCAGGACTAGCCCATGATAGTACACCAATTACAATTACAATGTTCCAAAAGCTAGGTCCTAAAAATGCAGCCAACAATATCATCAATGGCAGCATTGGAATGACAAGACTTATATCAACTACTCTCATTAAAACAGTGTCAACCCTTCCACCAAAGAAGCCTGATGTCAACCCAACTATCGTGCCAATAATTAAAGCCACTCCTGCCGATAGCAACCCCATAAGTAAGGAAATCCGAGTTCCATATATGACTTCACTTAAGATATCTTGACCTACATCGTTAGTTCCAAGCCAATTCTGAATTGATGGTTTGCCAAAGGGAATGCCAATCCTTTGATATGGATCATAGGGAGCAATTTGTGGTGCGAACAAAGCGACTAAAATAAAACCAACTAGTATAACTGTTCCTATCAATCCAAGTTTATTCGAAAAAAACAATTTCAAATTGTCATATAATTTATTCATTTTTACACCACCCTTGGATCCAGCAGCGGATATATCAAATCCGCAATGACATTAGCTGCTATAACGCAAATTGTAATCATAAAAAAGCAACCTTGAATAACTGGATAATCTCTGTTGGTAACTGCTTCAAACAATAATCTCCCCATACCTGGATAAGAAAATACAGTTTCAATGATTGTAGCCCCTCCCACCATATATCCAACATTAAGCATGACAATCGTAACGACTGGTATTAGAGCATTTCTCATAGCATGTGTGTATCGAACCTTTTTATTTGATAACCCTTTCATCTTAGCCATCAGGATATAGTCCTCCCCTAAGACATCGATCATGGAGTATCGCATGGTCAGATAAATAGATGATACAGATAATATAACCAACGTAGTTGTTGGCATGATTAAGTGCCTAATTATGTCAATGATTCTTTCAAACCCAGTATATCTTGCCCATACTGATTGGGCCCCAAAAATTGGTAACCATCCCAATCGAGCGCCGAAGACAGCAATAAAAATCATACCAATCCAAAATGAAGGCATAGATCTAAAAAATACAAAAATATTGTTTAATACAATGTCAATCTTTTTACCTCTATTCCAAGCAGCCCAGGTTCCCATAGCAACACCAATAATTGTGGATAGAATAATGTTCGTAATTGAAAGCAGAAGTGTCCATGGAAGTCTCTCGGATACAATATCAGCAACAGGTTTCTTAGACCTATATGAATATCCTAAGTCTCCTTTTAAAATACTGCCAATGTAGGTTAGGTACTGTTCAGAGACTGGTTTATTGAGGCCATGTTTTTCGAGTACTTCGGCTTTTTGTTCAGCTGACATCAAAACAATGTCTTCTCCTACAATAAACTTCAATGGATCTCCTGGCATCATTCTAGGCAAAAAGAAATTTAGTGACACGGTAAATAATATTATTACAAAGTATTGCAAAAACTTGCTTAAGTAAAATTTTATCAAGGTCTCACCTACCTTAGGTCTTTTAAAAGAGCATTAAAGCTCTTTGGCTGAAAACCCTGAGCTTTAATGCTTCTTGTTATTAATTATTTTTTGGAAAGTTTTTTCCTGCTAACGAATAAAACAACTAAAGCAGCAACAATCATTATACCTAATACTAACATATTGTTATTGCCTTCATCCTCAGCTGGAGGTTGCTCAGTAGGAGCAGTTGGTTCTTCAGTTGGCTGTTCGGTTGGTTCTTCTACAGGTGGCTCAGAAACAGCAGTCATGTCAATCAAAGATAATGGGTTTACTATCCCTGAACCTTTGATAAATTTCCACTGATCAAAGACATTTGGATTGTAGGCGTAGGCCAAATTTGGATAATACAAAGTGATGCAAGGATAATCCTGACTCAAAATCACTTGGAATCTTTTTTGAAGCTCGATTTTTTTCATTGGATCACTTTCCATCTTCATCAATTCCAAAATTTCATCCATGACCTCGCTAGAGTAAGCTACAATATTTGAATTTCCAACGGTTAAATCCGAATAAAACATGTCTATATACCTAACCGAGGAATCCATTGTACTAGCTCCCCATCCCCACATGGCCATATCGTAATCTCTACCGTTCGCAGCTTCAAAATTAGGCCAGACAAGATCATCGACCACGGCCATATCCATGGCTGTAACTGTAACATCAACGCCTATGCTAGCGTATGATTCTTTAATCAACTCAGCTATCCTTATTCTAAGTGGATTGCTTGCGTATACCAAAATCTCAAAACTTAGCTTTTCCCCTACTTCCGTTTCTCTAATTCCATCATTGTTGGTATCAATAAAGTTAAGGCTATCAAGGATTTCATTGGCTTTAGCGATATCGAAGTCAAGCTCGTTAACTTGGTTGTTATATGCTGCTGACATCGGATGAACAAAGCCAAGGCTCCCTTTTGTTGCTTTCCCCAACATGATTACATCTACAATTTCCTGTCTATTGGTGGCATATGCCAGTGCTTCTCTAAAGGAATGATTGTCAAAAGGATATCTTTCGTTGTTAAAAAGTAACAAAGTTGTACTGTAACCCGGTCCTTCTTGCACCTTTAAGTTTGGATTGTTTGCAAATTGATCAATAGTTTCAGGCGGTAACTCAACTGTTGTGACATCTATTTGGCCCGCCTGCAGTGCTGTAAACATAGCAGACGCATCCTTAATAATCGGCATATAAATCTGTTTTGTTACAGGCATTCCGTTGAAATACTCATTATTGGCCTCAAAAATATAGTACTCTCCATCTTTAATTTCAGTTAATTTATAAGGACCACTGCCTATAGTCTCCCTGGATGTGTCGGGATCAGTTATGGTTTCCCAAATATGTTTTGGAAGAATGCCCATCTCAGCTAAAGGTCTTGTAAGAAATTCAGCCTGTGGTGATGATAAAGTCATTTGAACCGTAAATTCATCCAGCACGACAATCTCTGTTATCGCAGCGGCAGGTCCGCTGAATCTTGATTTTCTGTATTGCTTTAGGTACTCATAAGTGAATTTTACATCTTCTGCTGTCAATGGTTGACCATCATGAAATTTCACATTATCATGAAGCTCAAACACGTATACCAGTCCATCATCGCTGAGTGTGTACTCTTTTACCAACCATGGTTCAGGTATTAAATCTACGCTTTTATTAAAAAGCGGATCATAAACCAATCTAAATATTGTTGCGCCTGTTTCAGACACGTAAGTGTAAGGGTTTAAAGCGCCTTCTTCTCCTCTGATAGCTATTTTTAGCTGATCAATCTGGGCTCCATAACCTGTAAGCATCATATTTAAAGTCAAAAGAATAATTAATGATACAACAAGAATTTTTTTCATTTTCTTTTCCCCTCTGTGATTGTTTTTTTACATTTAAATCATTCTTCAGATTAAATCAACATGATCAATCTATGGCATAGCTTGCATCACCTCAACAATTGTTATAAAAATAAGAATAAGTATCAGTAAAAAAAATATTTTCTTCATTTAAATCTTCCTTCCATAAATATTAATACAGTTCATCAAATTCAAATTTTCCTTCGTATCTGTAAGGCTCAGCTAAAGCGAAATTGCCATGCCCACCTACCCCATAATACATATGAATCGCTTTATCTATTGAGCTGTGAACCATTCGACCTTTGTGGTAGTATGAATCCAGATTTTTAAAACCTGGGGCTAATATGTCGAGCTCCTTTTCAGTCAGTCTCTGCTCGAAATGTCTTCCACTAAACTCCATTTGCGATACCAACACGTCCATTCCCTTCTCTTTTAAGTCCCAGACATCCGCAATGTTGATTGTACAGTTAGGATTCATAGGGCTCATGTAATATATTTTAGGTATCGGGTGTGGCTCCAATCCAGGCATCTTATCCAGTGCGAAATCTCTTGATGCCAATGCAATCGCTTCCAACAGTAAAATCATAGCTGGTCGTCTATCAGGGTCTAAATCATGAATGCAATGTTCCGGATCTTGTGTGATGATGATATCGGGTTTTGTTTCTCTGATTACTTTACACAGTTCCACTTTCTTCTCGTACCCAAAATCTATCATTCCTCTTTCAAAATTATTGAAGAACACTTTTTCGACGCCCAATATTTCAGCAGCCTCTTTTACATTCTCCTTCATAGTGTTATTGGCAAGCATGATAGATGCAAATGACACACCACCCTTTTGAACATTAATTGCCAGTGCTCCTCCACACTCCACTAATTCCATCCCGTAAACACCTAGTAACAAAATTCTTTTCGACATAAACAAACTCCTCCTTATTATTTTAATATGCTTAAAAAGCAATATTTTTAACAATTTGATGCAAAAGCTCATACGAAAATTCTATGCTGTCACTTGTTATATATTCATTGATTCCGTGTATACCACTTACTCCGTTGTTAACATCCAGTGGAAAAAATCCTATCGTATCAATGCCTTTAAGTCTGAAATAACGATTATCACTAAAACCTGGTGTAACAAACGGTAGTATCCTGTATTTCGAGTTGAACTTAAAAAGTTGTGTCTGGATAATCTCCAGATAGCCTGATAAATCTTTGATTGGACCAGTTTTAACATGCTCGATGATTTCGTCTTCTGTTAGCATGGAATTTATGCTGACAAATGGCATCTGATAAATTGAGGTAGCCTCTTTCTGGCAATCAAATATCAAATTATTGAAATTCTTAATATCTATTCTTTGCTTTTTCGAAGTATTATCACTGATCAAATACGATAAATAATCTTTAGTATTTTGGTTAAAGGCTTTAACTTCTATTCCTTCATCAATGACGATTTTATTAATATTATCTAGTGCATTTGAGTTGTAGTCGCTTTTTTTGATTTTGATGCGCTCTCTCTCTCCAGTTTGGACGGTAAAATATATCGTATCATTCGTTGGTAAAGGGAATCCTCCACCCTCACTGAGGACTAACCTGATATTTTTAAAATGGTCAGTGTTGTCACTCAACCAACCGAGTCCTTTTTCTCCGCCAGACTCTTCATCACTTACAGCGATTAGCTTAATTGTTTTCTGAGGTATGATTCCATCCTGAACAATGGTCTTCATCACGCCCATCCAGACCGCAGCAAGCCCTTTACAATCTATCGCCCCTCTACCATATATACGATTGAGATAACATGTTGATTGATTAGGGCTGAAATTCCAGGCATCGACATCAATAAATTCTTCAGTATCAAGATGGCAGTACAGGATAATACTATCTTTGTCCCAGCCTTTAATAGTTGCCACTAGACTGCCTTTCCCTCTGAATGGTTCATACAAAGTGCATTCAATACCCATTAAGTCGCATTGTTCTTGTAAGTATTTTGCAGCTTCAGTTTCATTATTTGAAAACTTTGTGGTATTAATATTAATTAGATCTTTCAGAACATCTTCAATGTAATCGTATATTGCTTTACTTGACATATTTGAAATCTAACAATCTAGAAGAGTTCATTACCACAAAGATTGATGATGCGTTATGAACTATTGCCGCTAAAATCGGTGNNGGTAAAATATACGCCTATTACATTGACCAATACAGAAAAAATGACAATATTTTGCTGAATAATTCGGTAGGTTTTTTTACTTAGAGCAAAATTCTCTGGTAGCATTTCGATTTTATCTGACATAAGAGCCATGTCAGCTGCTTCAATAGCGACATCTGTGCCCGCAGCACCCATTGCAATTCCAACATCAGCTAACACCAAAGCGGGTCAATCGTTTACGCCGTCTCCTACCATTGCCACCATTTCACCTGCTGTCTGCAACTCCTTTATGAAATCTAGCTTGTCTTCCGGTAATAGGTTAGCTCTAAACTCAGTCAAACCTGCTTCATCACAGATTGCTTGAGCTGTGTTTTCATTATCACCCGTCAACATAATCATTCTTTTTATTCCAAGCTTTTTCAGTTCATCAATTGTTTCTTTAACATGTTCGCGCATGGTGTCAGCAACTGACACACCACCTACAACCTGGTCATTTTTAACAATGACCATCGTTGTTCTTCCAAGTTTTTCCTGACTGTCTATAAATTTAACAACTTCATCTGTGTGACCATTGGTGTCAGTCAAAGCTTTGCGATTAGAGACTTCGTATATATCGTCTCCTAATCTTCCCCTTACACCTCTGCCGAATAGCATTTCAAAATCAGCATTTGGAATTTCACTAATATTGAATTGTTTTTTTTCACTTATAAAAGTCATTACTGCTTTAGCTATTGGATGCTGTGAATTTTTTTCTGCTATTGCAGCTGCCTTTAATACTTCCATTTCAGAAAAATCGTCAAAGGTTCTAAATTCTACAACTTGTGGTTTGCCTTTAGTGATTGTTCCAGTTTTATCGAAGCATATAGTAGTGATTTTTGCATTATTTTCCAAAGCAATGCCGCCTTTGATCAGGACACCTCTTTTTGCAGCATTACCTACACTTGCTACTACAGCTGTTGGCGTTGCCAGTACCAATGCACAGGGGCAAGCAACAATCAATACCGACATTACCCTCATGATTTCGTAAGTCGTAAACCACACAACCACACAGGATAACAATATGACGGGTAGAAAATACTTAGCAAACTTATCTGCTGTTTTCTGCGCTTTTCCCTTATTGTTTTGCGCCATGTGTACAGTTTTTATTATTTTGCCAAGAACTGTATCTCCGCCTATTTTTTCAGTTTTTACCTCAATTACTCCGTTTTCATTTAGAGAGCCAACGTATACGTTATCTTCTATTGTCTTGTCTACTGGCATAGACTCACCAGTGATAGAAGATTCGTTAATTGCCGCATATCCTTTGATAATAACACCATCCACAGGTACTCTTTCCCCAGGAATAACTTGCACAAAATCGCCTTCTCTAATTTGTTTTATCGAGACAACCTTATATTCACCATCAACTAATTTTCTGCATGTTGTGGGAACAAGCTTAACCAATTCACGTACAGCGTTTTTTGTCTTTTGCAGTGTAAGTTCTTCTAGAAATTCTCCAAAAATCATCATAAAGGCAACAATTGCTCCAGGCAGAAACTCACCAACATAAGTTGTTCCAATAAGTGCTAAAACCACCAACATACCAGCTGTTATTTTTTTTAGTTCTAAGGTTGCTTCAATTGTTGATTTGATTACAAATCCACCTGCTATAACTAAAGGTATTACCGAAAAGTTGAATGGTAATAAATCGGTAAGTACATACTCAAAAACAGCGGAAATCAGAATCAATACTCCAATTACAGCTGGGAAAATAAATATTTTATATTGCATCATAGGATTACCTTGAATCTTTAAAGACGACATAGATCTAATTACCTCCTAAGGTTGCTTAATATTTTATGATTTTTTTACTAATAGTCGTACATAATATGAGATTGACAGGAAATGTTTAATTTTCTCTGTCAATCTTCAAAGATACATCATTCTGTTTAACAGTTGCAGCCGCAACCATGGCCATGATGCTTTGCCTTTTCATCATCCTCATGATCATGGTCGTGGTCTTCGTTATGATCATGGTCGTGGTCTACATTGTCATCGTGGTCGTGGTCATGCTTGCCTTTTTTCTTTGGTTTAGTTCCGAATATATCATCAATATCGTCTACACCGTCTAAAATACCATGTTTTCCTTCGTGCATAATTATACCTCCTTTTATCCTATCCCCCTGGTAGGGATGTTTGACTAAATTATACTGTCCTCTTTTGAAAATGTCAATGTTTTTGTAGATTATTCTATTTAAAAATATCAAATATCTATTTTTATACCATATAATGTTTTTTATTAGTTTTTCTATTAACGATTTTTTTGCTAGATCACATTGAAACGCATTGACTTTTTTTTTTTTTTAATATATTCTCGATACAGGTGTATAAACAAACTGAAAATCAACCTACACATTATCAATTCAGGAACGTTTGTTCATTCATCAGTATTATAAATCATTTTAAGGAGGTTCAAATGGTTAGAATATGTGAGTGTTGTTCAAACATCAATGTCGAGAATCTTAAATCCGTTGTGCCGTCAGACCAGCTTGAAGTAGCTTGTATTGGCGAGTGTAGCGCATATGACGACAAATCATATGGTTTCATTGATGATGATCTGGTTGTTTCAGAGACAGAATTAGACTTTATTGAAGTTGTTAAAAGCAGATTGAAGTAAGAAGTAAAGTATCTTCAAGCTAAAAGCTTGAATTGGATTTTGGAAGGTCTTCCTATCATAAATCCAGGAGGTTATCATGCATCAACATACTCATGGCCCAAACAAAGATCTTATAACAAGAATGTCTAAAGTGATAGGTCACGCCAATTCTGTCAAAGTGATGATTGAAAACAACCGTGATTGCAGTGAAATTCTCATTCAGATAGCAGCTGTCCGATCAGCTTTAAATAAAGTTGGGAAATTACTTCTAGATGACCATATAAGTCATTGTGTATTAGAAGTAATTGAAAAAGACAGTAGTGAGAAAGATGAAATACTAAATGACTTAAAAGATGCTATTGATAAATTTGTCCGATAACTAAAAGTGCTAAACTCCCACTTCTATAAGTGGGAATTTAGCACAGTATAGTCATTGGATAATGGTTTCTAAGGTTCAGTTGACGTTGAAAAACGCTAATTAAATCCAAGAACCCTGTTGATAAGCGGGAGATAAGACAAAAAAATCGCTGAAGATTAAATCTACAGCGATTTTTAATTCTTAGAACAATCCTGAAATCACGCCATTTTCATCTACATCAATCTTTTCTGCCGAAGGTACTTTGGGCAACCCTGGCATCTTCATGATATCCCCAGTCGAGACAACTATAAATCCTGCCCCCGCTGAGACACTCGCTGTACTTACGGTGATTTTGAATCCCTCTGGCTTTCCAAACAACTTTGGATCATCTGATAATGAATACTGCGTCTTTGCCATGCATATAGGCAAATTTCCAAAACCAAGCTTTTCCAGGCTGTCAATTTCATTATCAGCTTTGCCACTATATGCAACGCTATCAGCTCCGTAGATTTTTTTGGCTATTGCCTCTATCTTTTCCTTGATACTTGCTTGATCTTCGTAGGTGAATTTGAAGCTGCTCTTTCCAGTTTCCACTAGTCTGATAACCTCTCTTGCCAGGGATTCTCCACCCTCTCCACCTTTTTCCCAAACTTCGGAGAGTGCGACGTTAACGCCCAGCTCGCGGCATTTGTCTTCAACCATCTGCAACTCTGCATCCGTATCCATTGGGAACTTATTGATTGCAACTACAGCAGGCAATCCAAATTTCTGTGTTATATTCTCAACATGTTTTAGTAAATTTGGCAATCCTTTTTCGAGTGCCTCAAGGTTTTCCTTGTTATAATCGGCTTTAGGCACTCCGCCATGATGTTTCAATGCTCTCACCGTTGCCACAATAATAACGGCATCCGGTTTGAATCCTGCCTGTCTGCATTTGATATCTATGAACTTCTCCGCTCCCAAATCAGCACCAAAACCGGCTTCTGTCACGACATAGTCTGCGAAATGTCTGGCCATGTTGGTAGCCATCAATGAATTACAACCATGAGCTATGTTGGCAAATGGTCCGCCGTGGATGAATGCCGGTGTCCCTTCCAAAGTCTGAACCAGATTGGGTTTCAATGCATCCTTCAAGAGTGCGGCCATGGCACCATGGGCATTTAGCTGTCCCGCTGTCACGGGTTGTTTGCTTCTATTGTATGCCACTATGATCTTGGCAAGTTTTTCCTTAAGGTTCATAATATCCGATGACAGGCAAAATGCTGCCATCACCTCGCTGGCAACCGTTATATCGAATCCATCTTCCCTTGGTACTCCGTTTCCTGTTCCGCCAAGACCGGATGTGATCTTTCTCAGTTGCCTGTCATTCATATCCAAGGCTCTTCTCCAGACTATTCTTCTGACATCGATGTCCAGAAGGTTTCCCTGTTGTATATGATTATCCAGCATTGCAGCCAATAAGTTATTGGCCGCACCGACAGCATGCAGGTCACCAGTAAAATGAAGATTGATATCCTCCATAGGAATGACCTGGGCATATCCTCCACCAGCTGCTCCGCCTTTTACACCAAATACAGGTCCTAAAGAGGGCTCTCTTAATGCGACAATGGTTTTTTTGCCCAATCTGGACAAGGCATCTGCAGTACCGATTGTTGTAGTTGTCTTGCCTTCTCCAGCTGGTGTCGGTGTGATTGCTGTCACTAAAACCATCTTAGCCTGTTTGCCTTCAGATTTTTTAAGAACATTATAGTCTATCTTGGCCTTGTACTTGCCGTAGAAATCCACGTATTCCTCATCGATTCCCAATTTGTCGGCTATTTTCATGATGTGTAAAGGTGTTGCCTCTTGTGCAATTTCTATATCGCTTTTAAATACCATCTGTTCCTCCCTAAAATAATATTATTTCATCTTCTTTGCTTTAAGAAGTTTTTCAACTTATCCTTTGATTCAGTGATGACAAGTTCTATCGGAAATCCAACAGTTTCAAATATTTTATAGATTTTTTCGAAGTCTCCCAATCGGTAATGTATATGTGAATCGCTTCCGGTGGTTACGTATGCGCCAAGTTCCTTGGCAATTCTTGCGATAGACACACAATTGTCCCAACTTCCCTTTCTATTGCCGATAAAAGAGCCACTGTTTATCTCCACCGCAACGCCATATTCCTTTGCAGCCTTTACAAACTCATACTGATGAATCTCGTAAGCTATGTTGCCGGAATGTCCTATGATATCAACTTTGCCACTTTTCATTGTGTTGATTAGTGTCAATGTGTTGTCATCTTTTGACATAGGTCTGATACAGGGTGGATGCAGGCTTCCAATAACAAGATCCAATTTCTGCAATATTCTCCCAGGGATATCAATGTTGCCTTCTATACTCATAATGTTGGCCTCTACACCTTTAAGAACCTCTATCCCATCGATTTCAGATGGGATCTCCTTTTGGTTGGCAAGATGATAGATATGGGATGCACCCGGCATCTCAGGCCCGTGGTCAGTCAGCGCAAACATTACAATTCCTTTTTTCTTTGCTATCTCCAGATATTCTGCAAAAGTGCTATAGGCATGTCCACTAGCAAAGGTGTGAACGTGGGTGTCAATTTTTATATTCACAGCTTCCTCCTTCCCTCTGCGGTCAATACAGAATTTTTTTTGTTCCTTCTACACATGTATTCAGCAAAGGATCAATATGTAAATCCGCAATGTAAATCTCTGGATAACCGAGAGGCCTGCTTAGAAAATCACCATGGCAATCAGAGCCTCCCGATATCATCAAACCGTTATGGTTGCAAAAATTCTTGTAATAAGCTATCTGATCATCTTTTACTGCATAAGGCGTATAACATTCCAATCCATCCACACCCATATATTGCCATTGCTTCAATTCAAAATCAGTCATTACCGAATTCTGACTATAGTATGATGGATGTGCCAGAAAAACATAAGCACCGGACTTTTTAAGAATATCAATCACCTCTTCGGGTGCCTTGAAGGTCAACTGAAGGTTTGTTTTTGCCAATGCGTCAAAGTAATCGTACATAGTGTTGTATATCCCTTTATCAAGAAAATAGTTCAACGCTTTCCATCCACCTCTTGTGGGATCTTCTTCGTAATGATTGAAGTAATCATCCAGACTTACAGAATCATATGATTTCGATTGCAAATCAATAAACTCATAATTGTATTGCAGTCGCAAATTGTCATTGCTGTGAATCAAATCAATGAACGCCTTGTTTTGCCTGTCATAATGATAAGCGGTCAAATGGTATTCCCTTCCTTTAAAGGTAGTGGAAACCTCCACCCCGGGAATAAAGGTCAAATTCTCATGGCTTATCAATTTTTTGATTGTTTCTGAAGATTCTATCGTATCATGATCAGTGACAGAAAAAATTTCAATATTCAATGACTTTAATCTTTCAAGCAGGACAACAGGGCTCCAAGTACCGTCAGATGACCATGTATGCATGTGTAAATCAGTTCTTTTCAACTTCCCTACCTCTTTTGTATTATATATTGCATTAACTGTAAAACATTATATCATTACTGATGCGAGTATAAAACAATTCTTTGACTCTATCAAAGTCTTTTGTCTGTCCCATTATCCACATCAGCTTGGTTAAGACACTCTCCAATGTCATGTCCAGAGATTCAATCACCTTGTATTTTTTTAGTGTTTTCAAGCCCACTTCATACAAGGCCATGTCGCTGCCCTCGCTCATGACTTGGGAGGCTATCACTATAATTTTGCCTTTTGATGTCAAAGACTCCATTTTTTGAAGGAAATTTCGTCTGTCTTCAAAAGGCAATCCGCCTGCGCCATAGCTTTCAATGACTATCCCTTCGTATTTCTCTCCGATGTAGTCCAAAACATCAGGCTGCATCCCTGGAGCTAATTTCAATAAAAATATATTAGGATATATCTCATTATAGAAGGTTGGTTTTCGATTGGTTTTTTCCTGATTAACATATCTTGCCACCCGTTGGCCATCTATAAAAGCGGCAACCGGATAGTTGATACTTTCAAATGCATCGAAGCTTTTTGTCTTCGTTTTTCTTGCCCTGGTTCCCAATATAGCCTTGCCGTCAAATACTATGTAGACTCCTGATACATCGTCACACAGCGCATAGGTGATAGCATCCTTGAGATTTTTTCTGGCATCGGTTGTGTCTACATTTATCGGTTTTTGAGATCCTGTTATGATGATCGGTTTGTTGATGTGTTGTATCAGATACGACAAGGCAGCAGATGTATAAGCCATGGTGTCTGTTCCGTGGGTTATTATAAATCCATCGTAACTATAATATTTCTTCTCGATGAATGAAGAGATTTCCAGCCAATGCTCCGGTTGAATATTCGTGCTGTCAATGTTAATCAGTTCATGGGTATCAATCAAACATAAGCCACCTATATCATTCAGATAACCAAGCATTTCCTTTGGGGTTATACTCGGCGCCAATCCCTCTTCTGTTACAGTACTTGCTATGGTTCCACCAGTTGATATCAGTAATATTTTTTTCATTGTTCCTCCCATTACAACAGCAGTAATTTCATATCGTCAGGCAGTTCAGCCTTGAACTTGATCTGTTTTTTTGTTCTTGGATGGGTTATTTCAATGGATAAACAATGGAGTGCTTGTCTGTTTATTTGGATGCTGGATTTGCCATATAGATTATCCCCTAGAACAGGTGTTCCGAGAAAATCAAAATGAACCCTGATTTGATGTGTTCTACCTGTTTCAAGAGAAATTTCCACTAGCGACAGCTCATTGTTTTCCTGAAGCACCTTGTAATGGGTTATGCAGGATTTTCCTGATTCATGAACTTCTCTTTTAATGTTGTCTCCTATTCTGCCGATATTTTGATCGATTGTACCTTCCTTAATCGACAAGACTCCCTCCAAAACAGCCAGATATATTTTCTTAACCTTGTTTTTTCTCATTTCCTGAGAAATCAGATTATGAGCATATGGATTTTTGGCAATCATCAAGACACCAGTGGTGTTCATATCCAAACGATTTACAAATCTAACCTTTCTTTTAAGTTGATTCTCAAAAAAATAATATGAAATGCCATTGGCGATAGTGTCATCCTGATGTCTTTTTGTAGGATGCACCACAATGAAAGGCTTCTTGTTGATGATCAATAAATCATCGTCTTCGTAAATAATGTCAATATCCATTTTAACCTTTGTATAATCATCTTCTTCATCCAGAAAATCAACTGTGATCACATCATCCTTGTACAGGCTTTTATTCAATTTTATTTTTTTACCGTCTAGCTTGATAAGGCCTTCCAATTCCAACTTATTGATCAGTTTCGATGAGAAACCGTAATGATCCTCCAATAATTTTCTAGCTTTGATGCTGTCCCAAGGACTTATTATTTCCATCGTATCATTTGTCATATTAACCCCTACTTAATATTTATCCGATGACTAACAGTGCTA
>DMAP01000141.1 GCA_003446975.1 Clostridiales bacterium
CCTTCTGCGGGATGTGAAATAACGATCACCCTCGAAAGCCAATTCAATTTGTCTTTCTCGCAAAATAAACTCACGTTGAAGTTCTTTATTCCCCGCAATCTCCGGGTTTGTAATGAATGCACTGGGCACACCCGCTCTTTCTCTAATCATATCCCAATACTTGCGAATGTCTGCATTGTTTGGATCATACTCATTTAACGCTTCTATATAGTCCAACATAATTTGTGCATATCGTATAAAAACAGACATGTATGAATTTGGATATTCACGATCTCTCATGTTAGCCTGCGGGTCATTTTTTTTCTGCACCAAATAACCGGTTCTTGGAAAGAACGTATAGGACCCTGATTGACGAGATAAACCTCCATAATAAAACTCCACTCTTGCATAACCATCTTTTTGACCAGCAGAATTGTAATAATTTCTCTTATCGATATCATCAGGAAGTTGAGGAATAATACGCCTATTGTACATCACCGATGCATAAAAACGGGGTTCACGATTGGCATACATGTTCCAATCACCTTCCCAATGTCCCCATGCTTTTGATTCACGTATGTCCGAAATGATCTGCTTTCTTCCTTCTTCAGTGTTGACGTTCCTGTTCGATGGATTCCAATGCTGATTAGGAGTTGAGGCAAAACCCGTTTCAACGTATCCCGAGGTAGGATCATCAATCGTTTTTCCATTCTCCATCAAAAATGCATCAACAACACGTTGTGTAGGAGCATTACCACCAAGGTTGTTTGGGCCAGGAGATGAGTGAATCATCCATGAATGGGGCGGACCCTGGTAAATTGCATATTTCCCAAAGATCACTTCACTATTCCATTTCTTCACATGCAGATCAACAAGGGATTTATATGGGTTGAAATCCCCTCCCCCATCTTCATTGTTCTTATACAAACGTAGATTTGCTTCTGGTTGATTCTCAGAAATGTTGATCACATCGCGACTTGCCTCAGCAGCTCTTTTCCACTTTGACTCATCATAAGTTGTATTCACCAAGGGCGTTCCATCAGGGTTGTTAAAATTCGAATACTCTACATTCCCATTCCACTGAGGACTCGCGGCATAGGTTAATACCGTGGACTTAACAGATTTGCATACTATTTTATTTGGCCGCCCCATGTTATTTTGGTCGTCCCACCAGTGCAAGGGTAAATCTACTTCTGCTTCATCCATCATCTGCACAATATAATCAACACACTCGTCGAAAGGAGCACGCATCATGTTTGCAAAATCGGCATCGCTAGGTTGTAGCTCTTTCAACAAGATCACTGGTCCATATTGTCGTAGCAACAACCAATAATAATAGCCACGAAGGAATTTCACCTCTGCCTTGTATCGTGTTTTCAGGTCTGGGCTTATCTCTCCACATCTATCCACATTATTCTCAAAGACGAAAGAGGCTCTAATAGCCCTATACCATAGGCTATACTTGTTATGGAAATTGGTGTTTGGGGCCCAATTCCCTAGATTGATACCATAAGTGGGATGAACCGTCCAGGTTAAATCGACCTCATCAGAAAGACCCAACCAAGGATCATATTTTTCAAGTGCAGGGTTTTCGATACCTGCATACACATTTGCTAGATATTTCTCAACTTCTTTTCTTGAGTTCCATACTATTTCATCTGTTTTCATATCATCAGGCAGCTTTTCCAAAAAATCAGAGCAGCTTGAAAACAAGAAGAGTTGAACAAGAAACAAATAAATTATATTATTTTTCATTTGGATATTTAATTAAAAAGTTGTTCTAATACCGAAATTAATTTTTCTTGGGATAGGATATTTATCTCCATTGGTCGTACCTGTTTCGGGATCCCACATGTCCCAGGGAGAAAACAATGCAACGTTGTTGGCCAAAACATGAATCCTCAATGATTGAAACCCCATGAAGGAGATCAACTTCTTGTCAAAAGTATATCCCAGTTCCATGTCTGCTAACCTAAGCAAGCTTCCATCGTAAATATTCCGGGTAGATGGTTGCCAGTTATTCGTTGAACGCCCATCAGAGTGTCGCGGGTAAAAGGCGTTTGGATCGGGATTATCCACCGTCCATCTATCTAAAGCTTTATCAAATACATTCCCTTTTCCAACACCTTCACTGAAGGGTATAAATGTAGAACCTCCCAAGCTATAGGTAGCTCTTGCCTGACCACGGAAGAAGACCCCAAAATCGATACCTCTCCAGATAAGTTGAGTTCCAAAACCATATATGATCTCCGGGATGTTGGAGTAACCGATGGAGGTCTGGTCATCAGCATCTACTACACCATCATTGTTAATATCCTTGTACTTCACATCACCGGGACGCACAGCGCCAAATTTCTGTTCCGGGCTATTATCAATTTCAGCTTGATCTGCAAACAATCCTTCCGCAATCAACCCAAATCGTTGACCCAATGGATTACCGGTTCTCATACGGTATTCGTACTCCATTTTCGGTTCATCCATTTCAATTATCTTATTGCGTGTGAAAGAGAAGTTCCCGTAGAAACGATAATGAAGCTTGTCAAAGTTGTTACTTAATTCTACTGTTGTTTCAACACCTTTGTTTTCCATGATACCCATGTTTGCATAGGGTGCTGCATTTAATCCTGCTATCCCCGGCATAGTACCACGTTGGATTAAAATATCAGATCTTCTTTCATGGAAAAAATCCACATCCATTGTGAAAGCATTATCAAAGATGCCAAGTTCAAATCCGATGTTCTTTTTCAATCCTTTTTCCCATGTTAAATCAGCAACACCAATTTGTGCTTCTCCAACACCTGCAACGGTAGAAGGATTGTATCCAAATCCATAACCACCTAGGCCACTGCCCCATGTTGACAAGTAACCATATCGAAGATTACTAGGCAGGGTATCAGATCCAACAAGACCAAGAGATGCTCTAAGCTTTAATAGATTTACAGCCTTGACATTCCAGAAGGGTTCACTTGAGAGGAGATAACCAATTGCACCCGCTGGGAAAACCCCAAACCGTTTACCTTTTGGGAAGTTCTCAGAACCATTGTAACCAATATTAAACTCACCAAAATAGGTATCTCTGAAGGAGTATGTTCCTCTCAAGGCAATTCCTTGTTTTCGATAGGGTAAAGCGGTAATCGAGCTCCCAGCACTACCATTAATATAGTCTCGTTGATAATACATCAACATCCCCCCTACACGGTGAACAACATTGAACAACTTGTCATAATTCAATTGCGCTTTAGCCTCAATCGCTCTATTAGATCCAGAGCTTGTATTGTATCTCAAGAATTCTGAACCTTCGGTAACCAGTTTCACTATCAAGTCACCAGTTTCATCATCCACATTTTCTACAGAATATGTGGATGAACTTCGATTTCGTTTTTGAATGGTATTATTGAGTCCACTCCGAAAAGTCGG
>DMAP01000142.1 GCA_003446975.1 Clostridiales bacterium
CACGCCGCCAGCGTTCGTCCTGAGCCAGGATCAAACTCTCGTTTATACCTATCTTAAGCTTTCGCTTAACGCTCATTTCTTTTCGCTGACTTTCTTAAAAAGTCCCAAAATTACTTTGTTTGTACTGCTTTTCTAATTCTCTAAAGAATTACGTTGACTATGTGTTATTCTATTGTCTATGTGCGGGCCGTTGTCTGTTGCGACAACGTCAATAATGTTATCACACCCAATGCATTCATGTCAATCTTTTTTTGTCTCGTTTCATTGCGGTTTTTTGCTCTTTCTTGGGGTGCTTTATAAGATTACCATATAAAGTATAAGGTGTCAACACTTTTTACTCATTTTTTGATATTAGATTTTCGTTGAAATTTCAATATTGTAAGGCAAATTACTGACCACTAGGAGCCGTGTCTATCGTTAGTCCTTGCGATAAAATTTTTAATGTATAATTCATTCGTGTTAACAGAAATTTAACATTAAATTCGAGAGATTTTATTCGGATTAAAAAAATACAGAAGCAAGTCTGCAACTGTATTTTTCTTTTTTCAAACCTTATCTTGCTAATTATTCCTCTATCGGTTTCATGGTCGGGAATAAAATGATATCCCTAATAGATGGTGAATCTGTCAAAAGAATAATCACCCTGTCAACTCCGATTCCCAAGCCACCAGTTGGTGGTAGTCCAACCTCCAGTGCGTTTACAAAATCCATATCCATCATGTGGGCTTCTTCATCTCCGGCTTCCCTTTGTGTCAGCTGATCTTCAAATCTCTTCTTTTGATCGATTGGGTCATTCAACTCTGAAAAAGCATTTGCGACTTCCCACGTGTTGATAAATGCCTCAAATCTGTTTGTAATATTTGGATTATCCGGATTCCTCTTGGCTAAAGGCGAAACCTCAACAGGATGATGCAATACAAAAGTTGGTTGTATTAAATCTTTCTCACAGAACTCTTCAAAGGCCAAGTTAACGATGTGTCCTGTCTTCATATGTTTTTCAACTTTTAGATGAAGCTTCTCTTTTGCGACTTTTTTTGCTGTTTCATCGTCGTTGTAAGAATAAAAATCTATTCCAGTCTTTTCTTTGACCAAATCATGCATGGATACTCTTCTCCAAGGTGGTGTCAAATCCAACTCCGTACCTTGGTAGTAAATTTTAGTGGTTCCATTCGCTTTTTCACACATATAGGCTATTGCATTTTCGGTCAGTTCCATCATGTACTCATAATCCACGTAAGCCTTATAAACTTCCATAGCTGTGTACTCCGGATTATGCTTAATGGACATTCCTTCATTTCTGAACATCTTGCCTATCTCGTAAACGCCATCAAAACCACCCACAATCAGTCTTTTCAAGTATAATTCATTAGCTATTCTCAAGTACATATCAATGTCTAGTGTGTTGTGGTGTGTAACAAATGGCTTAGCTGCGGCTCCACCTGCTATTGTGTTGAGTATAGGTGTATCTACCTCCAGAAATCCTCTATCATCCAAATACTCTCTTAAGGCTTTGATAATGACGCTTCTTTTGATAAAGGTCTTTTTGACTTCCGGATTTACGATCAAGTCAACATATCTTTGTCTATATCTCAAATCAGGATCTTTTAATCCATGATATTTTTCCGGTAAGATTTGGAGAGATTTTGACAGAAGCGTAATCTCAAGAGCTCTGATTGAAATCTCACCCATTTTTGTTTTAAATACTTCCCCTTTGACCCCAATAATGTCGCCTATGTCATATGTGATTAAGCGATTGTATTCAGCTTCACCAATGGCTTCCTGCTTTGCAAAAATCTGTATTCTTCCTTCGTTGTCCTGTATGTCATAAAAACCCACTTTGCCTTGTCCTCTCTTGGACATTATCCGACCTGCACAGGTTACTAGATTGCCTTCCAGCTCATCGAATTTATCTTTGATTGACATGCTTTGATGGGTAACATCAAATTTTTCAATTCTAAATGGATCCTTATTCTCTTGAATTAGATTGTTTAGTTTTTCTCTCCTGATTAATCTCAACTCATTGAGATTTTCATTTTCTGGCAAAAAAATCACTCCTTCGCACTATTCAATGCTTACTATTTCGTACTTGACATAATAACCGCTTGGAGTTGATACTTCCAGTACTTCTCCAGCTTTTTTTCCAAGTAGTGCCTTGCCCAATGGTGAAACATTGGATATTTTCCCTTTCAAGGGGTCTGCTTCAACTGATCCTACAATTTTGTATTCCATAACCTCATCATATTCAATGTCTCTGGTCTTGACAGTGCTGCCCAGTTTAACCAAGTCATTTCCAATAACTTCTTCTATCAATTTGGCATTTTTAATCATATTTTCAATTTTTAATATTCTTTTTTCAATTTCGCCTTGCTCATTCTTTGCCTCGTCATATTCAGCATTTTCACTGATGTCACCGAAGGCTAAAGCCGCTTTTATCTTTTCGGCTACTTCTTTTCTTTTTACCAGTTTGAGCTGCTCAATCTCAGCCGTCAATTCTTCTAAACCCTCTCTGGTAAGCAGAATCTCATTATTCATCATTTGTTATCTCCCCTTAGGTAAGTTTATTTATTCTAAAAAGTATAAAATATGTATACGCGCTTGTCAAGGTATTTAAGCGCCTTCCACTCTAATTCCCAGTGTTTTGGCAAATTCATCAATGACTTGTCTTAGTTCATCTCGTGTTTGTACCTGATTAAACCTATTTCTATATTCCGCTGCTGCATATAATCCTTTGATATACCAACCACAGTGTTTTCTTATTTGGAGAATAGCAACCCTTTCTGGTTTCTCAACTATCATCATATCAAGATGTCTTATTAACTGCCCTAGTTTCTCCATGTAATCGGGATGATTTGTGCTTGTCTGTTTGTTATAATACGCCTCGATTTGGTTGAAAATCCAAGGATTACCGAGAGCGCCTCTTGCTATCATGATCCCGTCGCATCTGGTATATTCCAGCATTCTTATTGCATCCTCAGCAGAATATATGTCTCCATTGCCGATTACAGGGATGGTTAGAATGTCTTTTAACTCAGCGATCGCATCCCAATCAGCTTTTCCTGAATAGAATTGATCTCTTGTTCTACCGTGTAAGGTTATGGCATCGGCACCGGCATCCTGAAGCATTTTCGCGAAATCCAAATAGTTGATGGTATTCTTGTCCCACCCCTTTCGGATTTTCACTGTGACAGGTTTATTAGAAACTTTTTTTATCCTTGCTACAATCTCCATCGCCAATCCAGGCTTTTTCATTAAAGCGCTGCCGTCACCATTATTAACAATTTTCGGAGCAGGACACCCCATATTGATGTCTAATATGTCAAATGTGTTAACTGTATTCAATGTTTCTTTAACGACAGTCTCCATGATTTGGGGATCCGACCCAAATATCTGCATCATGACCGGACGGTTTATTTCATTTATATCCATCAATTGCTCTGTTTTCTTATCTTGGTAGTATATCCCCTTGGCACTG
>DMAP01000093.1 GCA_003446975.1 Clostridiales bacterium
TAATCTGTTGTATGGTTTGAATGATATAGTCGGGCGCTATGACATGACCAATTCGCCAGCCTGTCATGGCATAGTCTTTTGAAAAACTGTTGATTGTGATGGTTCGATCTCTGACATTATCGATAGTAATCATCGGAATGAATGGTTCGGAAAAGCTGTACGATCCATATATATCGTCTGCAATGATAATCAAATCATGTTTTATAGCCAACTCTGAAACCTGTTCCATCGTATCTCTTGAAAAGCANNGATGGATTGTTGGGTGTATTGATTATGATTGCCTTGGTTCTTTCTGTTATAAGTCGTTCCAGTCTTTCTAAATTAATTTGGAAACTCTCTTCTTCTATAGTGTCCAGAACAACTGGAACACCGCGAGCCAGTTCTATTTGCTGTAGATAGGGTGTGAAATAAGGTGCATGTATAATCACCTCGTCACCATCGTCAAGTATGGCTTCCAGCACAAGATACATAGCCAGGCATCCACTAGCCACAACCATTATTTCTGAGTCGTTCAGCACTAGATTCCAATCTACTCTGTACATCTTTAAAATTTCAGCTCTAAGCTCCGGATCCCCTCTGAAATCAGTATACTTTGTATGACCGGCTAGTGCATCCTTGTATGATTTATCAATAATCAGGCTGTGGGTGATGATATCGGGATCTCCTAGGCTCAAATTTATCAAATCTTCGAATCCTTTGGAAAGTTCGTCCACTTTGCCCATTTGTGTTGATTGATCAGCCCAGTAACGCTTTGAAATAAACCTGTGTATCATATGGCGTGCCTCCGATGATAGATTAAAATATCATTAAAGTAATCTTAGCATCTGATTTTATACAATGCAAATATATTTCCCTAACGAAATCATTGTAATAAATATATCGTCGTTATATACTAGTGTTAGCATTAATATATCAATAGAAGTGATGGAGGCGAGATGGAGCATAGAAATACGAATGAGAAAATCTACAATATCATCAATGAGAGGATTCTGAACCTGGAGTATAAACCTGGTGATATTATTGAGGAAAAAAAGATTGCAGAAGAATTCAATATCAGCAGGACCCCCGTCAGAGAAGCCCTTTTGCGACTGTCCAATAAATCAATGATCAATATGATTCCGAGAATTGGCACATACGTGACACAAATCGATATCAAAGAGGTCAAAAATGCCTATCAGGTCAAGAAGAAGCTAGAGGCCTTTGCGGCCGAACTGACTGCGGAACACGCAACCGAAAAGGAAGCTGAACGGTTGATGGAGATATCCTCTGAGATGGATACATATCTGGGAAGCAGCGACTATCTCAAATATATAGAGGCCGATTATGAGTTTTTCAAAATCATAAGAGACAATTGCAGAAATGAACTGCTTCGGGATACACTTGAAGATTGGAACAATATAATTGTCCGATTTTTGAGGTATATCCAATATGTTTGTGAGAATCCAAAGTGGCATGCCCAGTCCTTAAGCAGCATAGCTATGGCAATCAAAAATAAGGATGCTGAAACTGCATACAAAGAGACAGAGTATTTCGACTCTGTCTATGTGAAGAAGCTATTCAATACCTATTTTGGTTAGATCACTTGCGCCTATAGGGACAATTGACTGATGAACAGTTTTCGCAGTCGAAATCCACATCGGAGTCTGGCAGTTTTGAATCAGCGCCATACACATAGAGTGTGGATTTTTCAGGATTGATCATATATGCACTGGTCAGTGTTCCCTTGATATCAAATGATCTTTTAAGTTCATGCATTATCAGAGACTGATAATGCATGTCTAAGGTGCACTCCCCCGGAGACAACCGCTTGCTCAAATGATAGCCTATTGGTTTCAATAGGCTTTTAATATGCCTGTAAAGCTGGTTTGTTACATCCATCACAACTTCATTGGTCATCTCATTCAGAACATAACCCTGCAGCAACTGGCCATCTTCAAACAGGCGATTGACCTCCAAACAAAGGTTTTCGCCTATAGTGACATAGCAGAAGACGATTTTTTCGCATTGGGAAAGAAGTGGTTGGTCGATCTCGAATTTGTTTTCTTCTACAGAAAAGACAGCTTGATACGCTACCAATCTTTCTATGACGGGAATCAAATCCTCATAGATTCCATTCACTTTATCGTAGATTTTTGATGAATCAGATACCCGCATTCTTTCAAAAATCAACGGCTTGTTTATCTGCAAAACAGGATTAAAGCTTGCTTTCATCAAAATCACCTCCGAAATGCATATTTGTTATGTATATATTTTGAAATGCCGGATCTGACGCCAGCTCTACATGTTGGGTGTTTTTCTTGATCCTTTGGCTGACAGAGGACTGGTTTTTATCTAAAAGATATTTCTGAACACCGGCACCAGCACCGTTTCCGATTGATATGACCGGGACTCCTTCAAATTTTGGAATCAAGCCTATAATTTCCGCATTCCTGACATTGATATAGTTACCGAACGCACCGGATAGCAGTATCTCATCCAACTCGCTGCCATCTATGCCATATTTCTCCAGCAGCATGAGGCATCCTGTTTTAATGGCGCTCTTGGCCAATTGAATCTGACGGATATCTTTTTGTGTAACATAGATGCCTTTGCCGTCAAGACTTTCCTCAGGGGATACCGCCATGAAGGCTGGCGAACCGTTGTATATTGATACAAATTTTGATTCTTTATTCATTTTTCCAGTCTTGTCAATCAGGCCATGCCGCAATAATTCAGATATGATATCGATAATTCCGGATCCGCATATTCCTGATGGTTTGCCACCACCTATTACGTTGTATTCAATGCCATCCTTCAGCATCTCATAGCTCTCAATCGCACCATGAGTTCCTCTCATGCCAAAAGCGATTCCAGCACCCTCCAAGGCAGGGCCACAGGCAGTAGAAGCAACGTAGTATGAATCTGTATTGCCAACTGCGATTTCTCCATTGGTTCCCAAATCAATCACCAATCTTTTTTTCTTGTCTTTATCGGTTAGCAGTAAAACCGCTAATGTGTCAGCACCCACAAAGCCTCCAATCAATGGCAGAAAAACGATGTTGCATGCTTTAGGGCAGTTCAGTCCGTAGTCACTGCCTTTGGATGTTAGGCTACCCCCATGGATTGAAACAAAAGGATATTGTCCCAAAGAACCGGGGTTGAATCCATGAAAAAGATGTTGCATAGTGCTGTTTCCGCACAGAACAATATTGAACAGATGAGATTTCACGTCAGTGTGTTCTTTTTCAGCCTTGTCAATTAGGCGGTTGATTGTGTTGATAATCTTTTCTTGAAGCTCAAGTGTGCCATTATCAGAGATGGTGCAATGCATAATCCTGCTTATGACATCAGCCCCCCTGTCAATCTGGTCATTAAGGCCTGAATAGGTTTCAAGCAGATTGCCTTTAGTCAAATCATATAGATAGCCGACAACTGAGGTTGTTCCGATATCAACAGCCAATCCATATAAGGCAGAAGAGGTGTCACCAGGCTGAACATCAATGACAGATTCATTGTCCACTACTAACGTCAAACCATCTTCCAGGCCTTCTGTCAATAAGCGAGCTGTCTTGACTATTGCATCATAATCAAATTTCACATTAAGTTGGCTTTCTATTTGCTCTATATATGATCCGTAGCTTTTTGAAATCAATTGATTCTTACTAAGATGGATTTTTCTGACAGCAGGATTGAAATGAAATGATTTCTCACCTATTCCAAGAATTTGTGCCTTTGTATTGATTTGCTCTTCTGTCAGGTATATGGCAATATCTTCTGTAATTCTAGTTGTGCAAGCCAAAACATGTCGTTTGACACCATCAGTCCTAATTGTAACCAGACACTTGCCACAGGTTCCCTTACCTCCGCATACCAAATCCAAAGCATGACCGGCACCAGCGCAAGCATCAGATATCAGCGTGTTTTCTGGTATAGTCAATGTGTTATTGCTATGATTAAAAAATATCTCATAAAACTTCATTTATTGGGCTCCCTCGTCTTATCTTATGGTAGTTTCTATTTAGATTATAGTTTAATTGATATAAAAGTCAAATCTGGTCTCTAAATTAACCCTTGACAATAGCCAATTTTTTCACTATACTTTGATACAATCAAACAAAAGCGTTGAGTAAGAGTAGTAGATTGTTCAGAGAATTTATAGAGAGTCGGTAGTGGTGGAAATCCGATAGTTCAAGAATAGTTGAATGGGCTTATGAGCGGCTTCTGAATTAAAAGTAGGAAAGCCCGGGATTCTCCCGTTACAGAGATAGGATATCGGAACATTTCCCGTATCTGAAAGAGATGATCTTTTTATAAGATTAAAAGAGGTGGCACCGCGATTATTCGTCCTCTATCCATAGTTTCTATGGATAGAGGATTTTTTAATGTCCCTTTCTCGACTCTCCGCTTAAAACTAAGGAGGAAACAAAAATGGAAAGAAAAGAGTTTTTTGGTCAATTTGGAGGTACGTTTGTACCGGAGGTATTGAAGGCAGTATTGGATGATGTGGCAGACAACTTCTATCGCTATATAGAAGAGCCGGCGTTTAAAGAAGAGCTTATGTACTACCACAGGCAATTCACCGGAAGACCCAACCCCCTTTATTTTGCAGAAAGATTGTCAGACAAGCTTGGTGGGGCAAAAATCTATCTAAAAAGAGAAGACTTAAATCACACAGGGGCACATAAAATCAACAACACAATCGGACAGGTCCTATTAGCTAAGAGAATGGGTAAGAAGAGAATTATTGCTGAGACTGGTGCAGGTCAGCACGGTGTGGCAACAGCAACAGTCTGTGCTATGTTTGGTATGGACTGCATCATCTATATGGGAGAAATTGACACAAAAAGACAGGAACTGAATGTCTTCAGGATGAATCTGCTGGGAGCGGAGGTGATTCCAGTCACCACAGGTACGAGAACGCTGAAGGATGCTGTAGATGCGGCACTTACTGATTTTGTCCAAAACGCTGAGGATACTTATTACCTACTTGGATCAGCTGTGGGTCCTCATCCCTATCCGGTTATGGTGAGGGAGTTCCAAAGTATCATAGGTATTGAGGCTAGAGCTCAGATATTGGAACAGGAAGGCAGACTACCGGATTATGTGGTGGCATGTGTCGGTGGCGGCAGCAATGCAATTGGATTGTTCCACCCCTTCTATGATGATAAAAGTGTAAAGATTGTGGGCGTGGAACCCGCTGGCAAAGGTCTGGACACGCCGGATCACGCCGCGTCCATCACACTGGGAACACCTGGAATTATTCACGGCTTTAAATGTTACACGCTACAAGACAGTAAAGGAGAACCGCTACCGGTACACTCCATCGCCGCAGGACTGGACTATCCTGGGGTTGGACCTGAGCACTCATTCTACAATGAAAGTGGCAGGGGACAATACACATCAGTGACTGACGACGAAGCGTTGGAGGCCTTCTACGAACTGTCAAAGGTTGAAGGAATTATCCCAGCCCTTGAAAGCGCCCACGCAGTGGCTCACGCCATGAAACTGGCAAAAGGAACAGCTAAAGATCAGATCATTATCGTCAATTTATCCGGTAGAGGAGACAAGGACGTGGCACAGGTCAGGGATATGATGGGTGAGATCACTCAAATTAGGAAAATAGTATAAATTAACAGAATTTAAAGGATCTGTCTGATATGATAAATCATTAAGAAAGATCCTTTTTTATTTATTTTAAGATGAAAAATTCAACAGACTATTATATAATGATAAGGCACATATTTTATATTTTTCTAATGAAGCAAAATTTCTAGAGGAGAGCAAGCATGTTAAAAGGTATTTACACACCTATCATCACACCATTCAAGGAAAATGGTGAAATTGATTATGAAAGTATGGACTTCAATCTTGAAAAATGGATTGCAACCGACCTGGACGGCTTGGTGGTACTTGGGTCAAATGGAGAGTTTGTCTTTTTATCGCAGGATGAAAAGATAGAGCTTATGATTCATGTCATTAATAGAGTTGACAAGAGAAAAAAAATCATTGTAGGAACCAGCTGCGAATCGACAAAAGAAACAATTAAATTCAGCAATCTGGCGGCTCAAGCGGGTGCGGACGCAGTGCTTGTATTACCGCCGAATTACTTCAAAAAAGCGATGAACGATGAGGTTTTATTTACTTACTTCACTGACGTAGCGGACAGCATTGACATTCCGTTAATGATATACAATATGCCGGGAAACACAGGAATCAGCATGACTTCATCAGTGATTGCACGATTGTCAAAAAATAAAAATATCATTGGTATCAAGGATACATCGGGCGATATTGTTCATATTGGGGAGATGATTCGTGATGTGGATAGGGACTTTACCGTTTTTGTCGGTAACGCAGGCTATCTCTTGCCAGCTTTGTGTCTGGGGGCAAAAGGCGCTACCCTGGCCTTGGCAAATTGTTTGCCTGAAGATTGCTGCAAGCTTGTTCAGCTTCACCGAGAAAACAAACTGGCTGAAGCGACAGCGCTTCAATTGAACATGATAGAGATCAATAAGATGGTTACTGGTGTCTATGGGATACCTGGATTGAAGGTAGCGCTTGATCAAAAAGGCTATAAAGGTGGATTTCCTAGAAAACCACTGCTTCCATTAGAGCAGAGCAAAAAAGAAGCTCTTTTGAAAATCATTCAAAATTATGACGATAAAAGAGCTTGAGAATATATTTTTAATACGTTGTGAAGGAGAAATATATGAAAAACAAGAAATTAGTGATGATACCAGGTCCGACCCCTACCGTCAACAGCATTATGGTGCAGATGGGAAGAGAGACAGTATCCTTTAAAGATAGTGAATTCGTTAAAGATTTCAAAGAGTTGGTAATAGATCTCAAAGATATGTGGGAAGCCGAAGAATGTTTTGTCCTGTCTGGAACAGGAACTATGGCTATGGAAGTGGCAGTCGCCAATTCAGTCAAAACTGGCGATAATGTATTGGTTGTTTCTCACGGATATTTTGGAGACAGATTCATCGATATATTTGAACGAAGAGGAATCAACACAGACGTATTGTCATCTGAATGGGGAAAAGCAGTTCCAATAGATCAAATTGAAGCAAAGCTAAAAGAAAAGCATTATCACGCAATAACCGTAACACATGTTGACACTTCAACAGGCACCCGTTCTGAAATCGCAAAGATAGGAGAGATCCTGAAGAAGTTTCCTGACACTTTGTATATCGTAGATGGCGTATGCTCAACAGCGGGAGAAAAGGAAAACCTGAAAGAAATGGGAATCGATATCCTGTTTACCGCGTCACAAAAGGCATTTGGGGTATCGCCAGGTTTGGCAATCATTTGGGCAGGTCCAAAAGCAATGGAAAGAAGAAAAAATCTTAAAACCATAGCGGATTCCTACCTGGATTTTGAGAAATGGATGCCTATCATGCATGATCCGATGAAGTATTATGGCACACCACCTATCAACCTGATCTGGGCGCTGAAAGAATCTGTCAGAATCATCAAAGAAGAGGGATTGGAAGCAAGATTCGAAAGACATCTCAAAGACGCTAGAGCGATTCAGAAGGCTCTTGAAAGTTTAGGATTTTCTATATTGGCAGATACACAAAACAGAGCGGTCACATTGACGAATGTTGTTTATCCTGAAGGCATCGATGACGACCAGTTTAGAGCGATTCTGACAGAAGAGGGCGTTGTCACAGCAAACGGCTTGGGCGCATATTCAGGTAAACTGTTCCGATTGGGACACATGGGTAACATTGACAAGCATACCATCGTCTCCACATTGGCAGCAATTGAAAGAGCATTATATAGATCCGGAGTTGAAGTTCAGTTTGGAAAGAGTGTTGGAATATATATGACTGAAGTGATGCAATCAAAAGGGTTCTTGGGTTGAGTTTGTGTTTATCAATGCAATTTGAATCTTAGAAACCTCCATATAAGCACTTTAGAGTCCTTATCTACCTTTTATAGAATAGAGAGTCTTAGTACTGCTAGTAATTGGATATTTAGTTAAACTTACTTCTAATAAGATGCCAGCCATGGGTACTATTCCTATACCTATGGCTGGCATCCTTTGATTAGTTACCAATTTGATCACAGAGAATGGTTGCGATGTTCTTTCCAAGGATATCATTAAGAGTGTTGCAGATATAGAGCAGGCTTTACAACGAAAATAATGTGCTTGATATGATTTTGTATTAACATATAAACTACGTAATCAAAGATGGTAACGATCGGAAGTAATCATTACCATCTAAATCATATCATGAAATCAATCAGAGGTTAATTCAGAATCTAGACTTAACTGTTGTATATCTGTAGTTTTGCCATATCTATTGACAAAAATCCAAATGCCTACAATTCCAAATAACAAAGCTATTGTTATCCCTACAAGATTTGTAAACAATCCAACTATTGCATAACAGACTACAGCAAAACCTGCTGCTGTACAAGCATAAGGTAACTGTGTTTTAACATGATCGATATGGTCAGACGCAGCGCCCATGGATGATATAATCGTTGTGTCTGATATCGGTGAGCAATGGTCACCAAAAATAGCACCTGACAAAACAGCACCCAACGTTGCAACAACTATTGGCGATGAAGTTGGGTCAAGTGGTGTATATACACTGGCTAAGGGAATGGCTAATGGAATAACGATTGCCATAGTACCCCATGAAGAACCGGTGGCGAAAGAAAACAAACAAGATACCGAGAAGATAATTGGTGGTATTAGAAACATCGGAATTGAATCCGACACAGCGGAGATAATAAAATCAGCAGTTCCAACATCGTTAACCACATTACCAATAGACCAGGATAATACTAGAACAAACACAGTAACAAAGAGTGCCTTACATCCATCAAGCCATGCATCCATTACTTCTGTCATTGTCATGATCTTTCGAAGGAGAGCCAATATGCCTGCTACAATGCTACCCAAAACAGCTGTCCATACTAAAACAGCCGAAGGATCAGAGTAGCCAAAAGCATCTCTAATATTAAACCAAGAAATTGCGCCGTCAGCTTCAACGTAACCATTGTACCAAAACCCCAAAAAGGTGGCAACAATGAGTGTAATGATAGGAATTAAAGCATTTGAAATTTGAGCTTTTCCTTTAAAGGATTCCATGTCGTCTGTAGTGGCCATAGGATTAGCGCCATCCGCCAAAAGCTTTCCTTCTAAACGTGCACGCTTTTCAGCATCATACATGGGACCATAATCCTTGTTTGTCTTAGAAATAACCAGAACTATGTAAAAACATAAAATACAATAGAAAGAATAAGGAATTGTTCTGACAAATACCATATAGGAATTTGCACTAATGCCCATATTCGAAAACACATCATCAATTATGCCTAACTGAAAGCCAATCCATGTTGATATTAAAGCAATACCGGCCACAGGAGCAGCAGTTGAGTCTATAATATATGCAAGTTTCTCGCGAGAAATTTTCATTCGATCCGTTAAAGGTCTCATCGTTGGTCCAACAATCAATGTGTTAGCGTAATCATCGAAAAATACAAATAATCCCATCAAGGCAGTCACTAACTGAGCTTTACTGGCATTTGTCGCTTTTTTTGCCATAGCATCTGCAATAGCTTTTGTCCCTCCCATTTTAGTTATGATACCAATCATACCACCGATAGTAAGACTAAAAATCAAAATACCAGCATTCCAAGTATCACCAGCATTACCAATGATATAAACGTCCAGTGTTCTCAAAAAAGCAATAAAAGGGTTAAAATCATATAGCATCAACGCTCCTGAGAAAACACCAATAAATAGCGATAGGATTACTTGTTTGGTGATAAAAGATAAAACAATAGCAAGTAAGGGTGGAATAAGTGACAAAACACCAAAACCCTCTTCAGGTATGCCGCTATCTGCATAGGCAGTGATTGTGAATAATTGAATAATGATAATGATGATAAATGGCTTATAAATATACTTTTTCATTGTCATTTCCCCTTATTTAATATTTGAATTGAAATCTTTTTACTTCAGCGTAAAGTGCAATCACTTTTTAGCTATTTTTTGTAATTTGATGCTGAGTAAAACAGGACATTTTTCGATGCTGCTTCTTATTGTAGAGTCAGGGCACTTAAGACCTACAAAAATAGTATGCAGTCAATGCGTATATTTTAACTGCTGGAACAAGTTCACTCATGTTGATAAATTCATCTCTAGAATGAGCAGTTTTTAAATCTCCCGGTGCAAAAATCAAGGTAGGTATTTTTGCGTACGTATGAAGCAACCCACCATCGCTCCACGCAGAAAAGTATGTTTTTTTTGGTATTTTATTATGAACTTCTTTTGAAGATCTGACTAGAGATTCCACTAAAATGTGATTTTCATCTATTTCCATAGATTCATGAACGTATCCTGCTTTAACAGTGCTTATACCTAATGCTTTCATATTACATTTGAATTGTGGATCCTCAACTGCTAACTCATTTAAAATTTCTCTGTACTCATCAAGTACATCCTCGTATCTTTCACCAGGTATCCATCTTCTATCAATTTTCAAAGTACAACTTCCTGCTACAGTACTCGGTTGAGTACCACCATTGATCGTACCATAGTTCATAGTTGAAGTTCCTGTTACGCGATGTTTTCTGAGGGAGAGTTTAGGAATTAGATTTTTTTCTGCCTTTTGTATGAAATTTGAAGCTCTTAGTATTGCGTTTATTCCTTCATCTTGAGCTCCGCCATGAACTGTTTTCCCCTCAAAATCAAATTGAATCCATTCTACTCCTCTATGCGCAATACAAATTTCTAAATTTGAAGGTTCTCCTACTATTGCTCCATCTGCTTGTATCCCTTTTTCGATTAAATCTATTGTTCCTAAACTTCTCTCTTCCTCATCGATTACCGCAGCGAATATTAAGTCTCCTTCTAACTCTAATCCCGATCTTTTAATTACCACCAAAGTCATAATCATACATGCCAGAGGACCCTTCATATCATTAGTACCCCTTCCTATAATCTTGTCCCCATCAGTTTTGACTTCAAATGCATCTTCCATATCATAAGGCGGCACTGTATCCAAATGTCCTGTAAGCAATAGAGATTTTCCATTTCCTTTACCTCTTAAAATGGCAGTGATATTGTTTCTTCCGTCCTGTACATGAGTGAGATCTGCAACAATATCTTCTTTTTTGAATAACTCATAAATGTAATTAGCAACTTCGGTTTCCTGATTCTTAATGCTGTTGTAACTTGGTATTGCAACCAAGTCTTTAATTAAATCAAATATTTCTTCCTCTCTGATACATTCTGATAGCTTGCTTAGAAATTCTCTGCTCATTTTCACCTCCTGAGTTTACGATTAAATATTTGTTTGAGTAATTAGTAAGTTAAATATGAATTGTTAAGAATCTTTATATAATTTTTTCGTGAATCTAAAATGTACAGCAACATTTTTCTTATTCATGTAGAATACCTTTGTCAGTACAAAAAGGTACTATTATGCTTGGTTTTTTCTTCTTTTTGCTCGCTCCAAGTTTACCGGTTCTAAGGCAATTGTTTCTCCTTCATAAAGTTTTCTCAGTCCGATGGCCTGTTTTTTTTCATTGGTGCAATCTTCGCATTCGCAGTGACTTTGATTATCATCAGGTTCAGTGTAAACAGAAACTACACCTTCAAAATTACGCATAATAACTTTTCGATCACTTCTAGAAATAAGATAATGGGGAAGGATAGGACATTTTCCGCCTCCATTCTGAGCTTCAAGGATAAACCATGGTATGGCTAGTCCTGATGTATGACCTCTAAGACTTTCCATTATCTCAATACCTTTTCCAACTGAGGTAACAAAGTGCTCAATACCGACAGAACGATCGCATTGATACAGATAATACGGACGAACTCTTATTTTCATAAGTCCGTGAAGGAGTTTTTTCATCACATGAGGACAATCATTGATGCCTTTAAGTAAGACAGATTGATTACCCACCAAAATTCCTGAATTGACCAATTTCTCACAAGCTGTTTTTGAAGCATCAGTGATTTCACTGGCATGGTTAAACTGAGTATTTAAGTAAATAGGATGATACTTTTTAAGCATTTCACAAAGTTTATCTGTAATTCTTTGTGGCATGACAACAGGCGTACGAGACCCGATTCGTATAATTTCAACATGAGGGATATTACGAAGGCGAGCAATTATTTTTTCGAGTTTTTCATCACTCATAGATAATGGATCACCGCCTGAAAGGATCACATCTCTAATAACAGGTGTGCTTTCTATGTACTTGAAAGCTTCTTCAAATTGAGTCATACTAAACGCTGCATCTGTAGACCCGACAAGTCTTCTTCTAGTACAATGGCGACAGTACATGGCACATTGATCAGATAACAAGAATAGAGCTCTATCAGGATAACGATGAGTCAAGTGGGGTGCTGGAGAGTCAACATCTTCAAAAGTGGGGTCATCCAAATCATCTTGATGTCTTCTTAATTCAAGCTCGCGAGGGACTGCTTGAGATCGAATAGGGCAGTTGCTTTTTTCTATATCCATCAACATAGCATAATAAGGTGTTATTGACATACGAAGGTTTTTAAGGCAGTCTTTTATCCCCATTTTCTCATCTTCAGTGAGATGAATTACTTTCTCAAGATCTTCTACATTGGTGATACGATTTTTTAATTGCCAATGCCAATCATTCCACATTGTTTCTGTTACATTTTTCCAAATTGTAATGTCTTTGTAGTTTCTCATAATAATCCTCCTTAAAAATTGATTATAATTACATATGCAAGGATAATGCCATTTTCTCGATGGCGATAAATAGCTTATATCAACAGATTGATAATATATCTTATGAAAAAAGAAAAATATTTTTCACATACTGAAAAAAAAATTGCATTTAAGCCCTGGTACATTGTCTGGACATATTGTTTCATTTGAATTTGATTAACAACTCGCATGTGTAATAGATGGATAGAAACCTTCAATAATGAACATTCTCTTCTACAAATGATTGAATAATGATAAGAGGTGTTTTATAATAGTTTCTAAGGATAAAGGTGGTGTTGATATGCTGTTGAATTTATCTAAAAATTTACAGGAAATCTACAATCGAGCAGACGCTATAATCATCATCAACAAGGAAGGGATTGTTGAGTATTCTGTCACTAAAAACCCAGAACTAAACACTTATATAAACGACAGTTTTATTGGACAACATATTCTTGACGTTTATCCTTCTTTGGATGAAAATACGAGTAATCATTATTACGTTATGAAAACAAAAAAACCTAGAATAAACACTCAAGAGGTATTGACAGACATTGATAGTCGAAGAATTAGCTTTATAAATTCAACCTTTCCTTTACAGTACAAGGATGAGATTATTGGAACAATTGAGTTTTCAGTCGTAGAGTCAATAGAATATTTGACATTTCAATCAGATAAAGTTGAGAAAGCTAGTTTTACAGAAAATTTTGTCACACAGGATAAAGAATTACTGGTTTTAAAGTCAAAAATACCACAAATTGCAAAAAGCAACGCATCTATACTCATTCATGGCGAGACGGGAACAGGCAAAGAGCTTATAGCCCGATCCATACATGATAGCAGCCTTCGATTTAAAGAGCCTTTTGTGGCAATTAATTGTGCCGCGATTCCTGAAAATCTATTAGAAAGCACTTTTTTTGGAACAGTTAAAGGTAGTTTTACCGGGGCACATGACCATAAAGGCATATTTGAATCTGCTAATAGAGGCACGGTATTTCTTGACGAGCTAAACTCTCTCAACATCAATCTACAAGGTAAAATACTCAGAACTATTGAAAATAAATTGATTCGTCCTGTAGGAGGACAAACAGAAATACCAATTGATGTAAGAATTATCTCGGCGATGAATGAACCGCCAAAAGACATGATAGCTCAAGGAAGGATTAGGAGAGATTTATTTTTCCGACTAAATGTTGTTGAGATTTACATACCACCTTTGAGAGAGCGTTTGGGCGATATTGAATTGCTTACTTCATATTTCATGGATTACTATAATCGCTTTGAGTTTTCAGGACAGAAAAAAATCAGTCAATTAGTTTTGTCAGCTTTTCATCATTACTCATGGCCTGGTAATGTTAGAGAACTTAGAAACGTGATTCATCACGGATATATTATGACAAATACTGACACAATTTCCTTGAAAGATTTGCCGAATCATTTTTTCAATGCTGAATATGTTGAAAAATCTAGTGCTATCGACACAAGTTTAACATTAAAAACACTCTTATCCAATTACGAGAGAGATTTGATAAAATCTGTCATCCGTAATAGTCAGAACATATCGGATGCATCCAAAAGCCTAGGCATTAGTCGACAATCGTTAAGATATAAGTTAATGAAATATGGGCTATTAGATCACTTCTCTTCTCGATGAACTAATTTTTAAGTAGAATCTTATAGGCTGGCTTGAATGAAATATTAAGTGTCAGATAGCTTATTTTCCATTTCATCTTTTTGGCATGGAATTTAGTTTTGCAATTAAGGTGATTAGAAAAGATTAACAGAAAAGCGAAATACTTGTTGACACCCGACACGGGTAATGTTAAACTATCAAAGTTGCCAGTCGGGAAGGCGGGCCAACAGACGCACATAGACAATAGAATAACACATAGTCAACGTAATTCTTTAGAGAATTAGAA
>DMAP01000300.1 GCA_003446975.1 Clostridiales bacterium
CTTCCTCGCTAATCCTTGATACATATATGCTGTCGACTACATTATACATGGCTTGAATTGTCATGGACAGCATCGCCGGCAGTGCCATGGACATAACAAGTTCCTTGATGGGCATAGATTCCATCTTGCTGGATTTTTCTATCATTTGATTACCTGCTTTCTATTATAAGTTAATTTCTCTATATTCTTGTCATTATTCTTTGCCGATTAATCGGACTATTTATTATAAGACCGAAATCAGATAAAGTCAATCCACGCAAATTACTCATTTAATCTTGACAATAGGGGCTTAATCATGTATATTTTCATTAAGAATTCACATGACTGACGGAATTGTGGAATTAACCACAAGGGAGTGTGAAAATTTGTTAAAAGCCGACCGTCTGGGCAAATGTCCGGACGGTTTTGTTATTTTTTGTCCGGTCTTTCATGGAGGTTAGTATGTCTGAACAATGGAAGGATTTTAAAAAAGGAATCTGGACAGATAAGATTGATGTGAGAGATTTTATTCAGAAAAACTATACCCCTTATCTGGGAGATGACAGTTTTCTGGAAGGTAAATCCGAAAGAACTGTCAAGCTATTTTCAATCGTTGAAAAATTGCTTCTCGAGGAACAGAAGAAAGGCATTTACGACATCGATACCAGTGCACTATCAGGCATAGACAATACCGAAGCAGGCTACATAGACAAAGAAAACGAAGTGATCTTCGGCCTTCAGTCCGACGGTCCATTGAAGAGACTGATCAATCCTTACGGTGGCATAAGAATGGTGGAGGGTGCCATTGAATCCTATAAGCTAGATGTTCCTGACAATTTGTTGAAAGAATTCAGAAAATATAGGAAATCTCACAACGAGGGTGTGTTTGATGCCTACAACGATGAAATAAAAAAGGCCAGGGCAGCCGGTCTTGTAACAGGTCTGCCGGATGCTTACGGGCGAGGCAGGATCATCGGAGACTACAGACGAATCCCTTTGTATGGTGTTGATTTTTTAATCAAAAAGAAGATTGGATTCTTAAAAGACATGGCTTTCCCTTTTACTGAGGAAATGATTAGGGTCAGAGAAGAGGTTTCTGAACAGATTGCCGCACTTGGCAAAATTAAAAGCATGGCTCAAAGATATCAGATAGACATCTCACAACCTGCTGAAACAGCAAAAGATGCGATCCAATTTCTGTATTTTGGTTATCTGGCAGGTGTGAAGGAGAGCAATGGTGCAGCCATGTCACTGGGTAGAACCAGCACATTTATAGATATTTACATTGAAAAAGATATATCAAAAGGCATATTAACAGAAATAGAAGCACAGGAACTTATTGATCAATTTGTCATAAAGCTCAGAATCATAAGACATCTACGAACACCGGAGTATGACGAGCTTTTTGCCGGCGACCCCAATTGGATCACTGAAGTTTTGGGAGGTATGGGAGAAGATGGTAGAACCCTTGTAAGTAAAACCTCCTATCGATTCATCCATACCCTGACGAATCTTTCAGCCTCACCTGAACCTAATATGACGGTGCTATGGTCTGAAAATCTACCGGACAACTTTAAAAAATATTGTGCAAAAATGTCCATTGAAACTTCTTCAATTCAGTACGAGAATGATGATATCATGCGTCCGGCATATGGCGACGATTATGGCATCGCATGCTGCATATCAGCTATGAGACTTGGCAAGGAGATGCAGTTCTTCGGCGCCAGATGCAATCTCGGGAAAGCACTCCTTTACGCGATCAATGGTGGAATAGATGAGAATGACGGCGAAATGATCTTTGAAGGCATAGAACCAATCAAAAGCGAGTATCTAGACTACAATGAACTGATGGCTAATTTCAGAATTGTCATGGAAAAGGTAGCGGAGCTCTATGTCAATACAATGAATATTATCCACTTCATGCACGATAAATATGCCTACGAATCGGCTCAAATGGCATTACATGATGAAATAGTCGGGAGATATATGGCATTTGGTGTTGCCGGTCTATCCATCGTCATTGACTCCTTCAGTGCTGTCAGACATGCCAAAGTCAAACCAATCAGAAAAAACGGTTTAGCGGTGGACTTTGAAATAGCCGGTGACTACCCTGCTTTCGGAAATGATATAGATGAAGTGGACAATATGGGCAATGAAATTCTGGAATTTTTTATCGGTCAACTTAGAAAGCATCCAGCCTATAGAGGGGCCAAGCATACCTTATCTGTCTTGACGATTACTTCGAATGTGGTCTATGGCAAAAAAACTGGCGCCACACCCGACGGAAGAAAAGCCGGTATGCCTTTTGCACCGGGTGCCAATCCAATGCACGGAAGGGATACAAATGGTGCCCTAGCATCCTTGAACTCAGTCGCCAAGCTAAGATATGATGGTGTTTGCGACGATGGGATATCCAACACATTCACTGTTGTGCCAAACGCTATCGGTAAGCTCCCAAGACATCGAATTGATAATCTTGTATCCATTATGGATGGCTATTTCATACAAAAGGGACATCATCTGAATGTGAATGTCTTGAACAGAGAGTTGTTGTTGGATGCCTGCGACAATCCGGACAAGTACCCCAATCTCACTATCAGGGTATCCGGTTATGCGGTAAAATTCAACAAGTTGACCAGAGAGCAGCAGATGGATGTCATCAGCAGAACCTTTCATGAAAAAATGTAACATAAGGAGTGAATGGATATGTTGAAGATTCATTCGATAGAGACCATGGGTGCTCTGGACGGACCAGGTCTGAGAATTATCTTTTTCCTGCAGGGATGCCCACTCAGGTGCTTATACTGCCATAATCCCGATACCTGGCAAGTGGATAAGGGCATATTTATAACCGACGAAGATATTGTCGGGAAAGCCCTTAGATACAAACCATACTTCAAAAACAACGGAGGCGTCACCTTTTCTGGAGGAGAGCCATTGCTGCAAGCCAAAGAACTGGTTGATATCCTGAAGACATTAAAATCCCATGGTCTGCATACAGCTATAGACACCTCCGGGTATTTTAATGTTTCAGATGCCGTCATCATTGAGTTGCTCCAATATACAGATCTTGTCATATTGGATATAAAGCATGAAAACGCTGAGCTATACAAAAAGATAACAGGTCATTCAATCGACAAATATCTACATTTTAAGGATATACTGATTAACAAAGCCAACTGCAAAATATGGCTGAAACACGTCGTGGTTCCCGGATTAACTGACAATCCACAACACATCAAAAATATGGAAAAGGAAGTCAAAACATTTCCATTGGAGAGAGTGGAGAAATTTGAGTTATTGCCCTATCACACATTGGGCCAATCAAAATATGAAGCCTTAGGCATCGATTATGCACTTTCTGATACTCCTGAGATGCAGATGGATGACATAGACGAAATAAAAAAACTCATAAATTTGGACTGCCTGATATAGGCAGTCCATAATTACTTTTCCAATTAATTTTTGATCTCAAAGGCGTATACTCCGCCCCATTCTCCATTATTTTCAGTATATGTATCCGAGCCTATATAATATTCTTCTTTTTCTGCATCGTACATCTTTCCTGTGTAGGTTATATTCCAAACCGATGGACCAATTGCCGAAAGATAAATCTGTCCTCTTGACTTGTTGGGTTCAGAATAGGCAGGTTCAAGATCAAAAGTAGCATTAAAGGTTCGTTTAATATCATATTTCTCATAATCAAGACCTGCGCCGGCTTCCTCTATGAATTGCCAAGTGACACTAAGCGTACCCTTTCCTGACTGCCTGGCAGCGTCAAAATTACCTTGGACTGAGGCCTCTGTAAGGGTGATCAATGCACCAGGACTATTTTTCCCAAATATCCAGCCTTCTTTTAATCGCAAGTTCTTCCCTCCGCCATAGGTCTGATTTATTGTTCCATCGGCTCCTATTTCTATCGTTCCAAGCAACCATCCAATTGCCTCATACTCATACTCCGGCACATAGTCCACTTGTGCGGATACACCGTTAAACTCAAGGGTCATCTTTTCATCAAGCTCTATTTCAACCGCTGGTGGTGTGACCTTGAACTCAATGGTCTTCACTGGCGCATCTTTTTCCATATCCGCATTGGGTGCGTAAATATCCAGCTTGTTTGGCGACCCGGCAACCATATGAGCGTATAGGGTGAAGGCTGTATTGAGTGTTCCGTCGTCCTTGAACTTGCCTGTCCAGTTCTCTATTTCCGCTTCATCGCTTAAAGGTGAGAACCTTACCTGATGCTTGGCATAGGTCTTTTTGGTGTCGGTGACGCTGAAAGCAATTGACCTGTTTAAATAATCTGCGAGGGCTTTGTACTCGGCCCGCAGTTTTTTCTCATTCTCCATGTTAATCCGTAGGGCGATTTGTCTAAAGACTCCCGGCAGCACGTCATTGTACAGCATAGCCCGTCTTTCCTGGCTGATGCTGTCCTGTAGACCCTGGTTGAGTCCCGCTCCCCCGCCGGTCCAGGCCATCTTCTCCCTGGCTTCGCTGACATAGTAATCGACTCCCAGCTTATTGGCAACCGTCCAGAACTCATTGCAGTGGGCGGTAACTATTCTGTCAATCTCAGCTTTCAGGTTCTCCTCTGTCATGGTGGGATCGCTGAACATGGGATAAAAGGTTTTGTACCAATAATTTGATCCCTTGAAGCCGTCCTGTCCTTTGAAATAGTATATGGAGTAGGCGTCTCTGTATATGTCAGCACGCCCCTGTATCGCAGTAGTTCCAAACTTGTTGATGGCATAATCCACAATGGCAACAGAGGCCAAACTCGCAGACATGACGGAGCTGCTTAGTTTAGATGCCACCTTTCCCAATATATATGTGTACGAGGTTTTAAGACTAGCCACAACAGCATCATGAATTTTACCATCATACAGGTTGGATCCGATTTGAACTACCGACAGCAATAGTCCCACATTCCCCAAATGTTCACCTAAAGTAGATAAAACATCATCTCCATAAGCCATATACCCCACACTTTGAGT
>DMAP01000027.1 GCA_003446975.1 Clostridiales bacterium
CAACACATCACTTTTCACGTTCATATCTCCAGTTCAATTATTTACATGACTTTATCAGCAATCATTTTTTTCATCAGCGATTTCACGGCCAATTCGGGATCACTGTCATTAATCATATAGGCATTTTTTTTCTCTTTTTCAGGTTCAAGCTTGATTCTTGCCTGTTGGAAAGATAGACAATCGTGATTCTTAATTATATCTATCTTCTTCTCTTTGTTGTCCATTATGCTGAAAATACTAGGGTATCTGGGTTCATTTATGCCTCTTTGTACCGTTATCAAAGAAGGTATTTTAACTTCAATAATCTCATTGCTACCCTCTCCTTCTTTTTCACATACAACAGTATTTTCGTTGATATCAAGTTTAACAACCACATTGACAAAAGGTACATCAAGAAGTGAGCTAACTCTTCCAGGTACTTCTCCTCTATTGCAGTCTATTCCTATCCATCCAGCTAAAATCAAATCAAAGTCTGGATCTCTTTCAAGGATTTCCTTGGCTAAAATCTGACTTGTCGATTTGGCATCCAATAATTCAGATTCAATTAGTATGGCTCTGTCGGCTCCCATCGACATTATATAGTTTAGCGTATCCTTTGTTCTTTCCCTGCCCACGCTATATATGACCACCTCTCCACCATGCTGTTCTTTAATGCGAACAGCTTCCTCAAGCGCATATTCATCATATAGATTGACAACCCATTTCAATTGGGATTCATCCAGATTCTTTTGTCTGTCAAAAACAATTTTACTGTTTGTATCTATGATTTCCTTGACTAAAACCAGTATCTTCACTGTCAAGCTCTCCTTTAAAGTCGAAAAAAGTCCTTTTGAAACCAAAAGGACTTTTATCTTAGTTTTATTTTCCGACGAAAGTGGCTTTTCGCTTCTCTATGAAAGCAGTCATGCCTTCTTTTTTATCTTCTGTTGAACAAGTGATGCCAAACAATGATGCTTCGAAATCTGAACCGGTAGCCTGATCCACTTCAAATCCGGTATTGACCGCTTCTTTACAAAGTCTGACAGCGTATGGACCTTTGCTCATAATGACAGCAGCCATCTTCTTGGCTTCGTCTATCAGCGTTTCAGCAGGATAAACCTTGTTGACCAGTCCTATTCTATAAGCTTCTTGCGCATCTATTGTATTTCCGGTATAAAGCAATTCTTTAGCAATGCCCTTGCCAACGATTCTTGGCAATCTCTGAGATCCAGCGAATCCAGGGATAATTCCAAGAGCAACTTCAGGCTGTCCAAATTTTGCTTTCTCAGAAGCAACTCTGATATCGCATGCCATCGCTAACTCACAGCCTCCACCGAAAGCAAATCCATTAACGGCGGCTATTACAGGTTGTGGCAATCTTTCTATTTTGGCAAACACAGCTTGGTCGGTTTTGCCGAAGGTATAGCCTTCCTTGCTTGTCATGTTGACCATCTCTTTTATATCAGCACCTGCTACAAATGATTTTCCTTCGCCTGTCAGTATAACGACTTGAACATCACTGTCCGCTGCTATCTTATCAACGCAATCAGACAACTCAGCCAATGTTTCACTATTAAGGGCATTTAACGCTTCGGGGCGATTCATCGTCAGAATACCAACGCCATCATGATTTTCAAATTTAATGTTCTTATATTGATACATATCATTCAATCCTTTCATTTTTATTGGCAATTCTTATTTGTAGTCGTTGTAGAATCCTCTGCCTGATTTCTTTCCTAGCCAACCAGCCTCTACCATTTTTCTCAACAATGGAGATGGTCTGTATTTTGGATCTCCAAATCCTTCATAAAGAACTTCCATAACAGCAAGAATTGTGTCATTGCCTATAGCATCACAAAGTCTAAGTGGTCCTATCGGGTGATTGAATCCGGCCAAAATAACACCGTCGATTGTCTCAGCGTCAGCAACACCTTCATATAAAGTCTGAATAGCTTCGTTCATCATTGGAACCATTATTCTGTTTCCAACAAATCCAGGATAGTCTTTGATTTCCATTGGGCTTTTTCCGATAAACTTAGCCAGATCCATGATCGTTGCAACCGTTTCATCGTCACTTGCCAATCCTCTAACCACTTCGACAAGTCTCATTAAAAATACAGGACTGAAGAAATGCATTCCAACAACTTTTTCAGGTCTTTTTGTAACTCCCCCGATAGCTGTTATTGGCAATGAAGAGGTGTTTGATGCCAATATCGTTCTTTCTGGACACCATTCATCCAATTGCTTGAATGTTTTAACCTTCAATTCCATGTTTTCATTGATTGCTTCAATAGCCAGGTCCACATCACAGTCTTCCTTCACAAACTGACCACCAATGTTGATGTTTGCCAGAGTCGCTTTCATCACTTCTTCAGTGATTTTGCCTTTTTCCAGCTGCTTTGATAGGTTTTTTGTGATGGAGTTCAAGCCTTTTTGAGCATACTCAACTGTGACGTCTCTCATAGACACTTTAATGCCAGCCTGTGCCATAACATGAGTAATACCGCTACCCATCTGGCCTCCGCCTACTACTAATATTTTTTCGATTTTCATAAATTTACACTCCTTTTTATTTTTTGTAGTGTTATTATAAACACTTACTTATTTGACTTTATCAAAATAACGCAATACTTTATCAAGGGACTCCATATTCTCTACATTCATACAATTGACTTTTATGCCATGTTTTTCTGCAGTCTTCAAATTAAAAGGTGTCAATACACTACTTGGCCCAATCTCCACAAATGTATCAATGCCATGTTCAAGCATTGAATCAACAGAATCTTCCCACATAACCGCTTTAAAAACATGTTTTCTTAAGAGATCTTTAAGGTCTTCGTCTTCAGAATAAAATTTCCCGGTTACATTATCAACATATTTCTTTTTCGGATGGTCGACAGTAACCTTGTCCAGCTCAGCTCTCAATCTGTTTCCAGCCTCCAATAATAGCATCGTATGGAAAGGCCCGCTTACCTTTAGAAAATTGGTTGCTTTTGCACCTCTTGCCAATGCCAGCTCGTTGGCATAATCCACTGCAGCATTGTATCCTGCGACAATAATTTGTCCAGGGCAGTTGAAATTAGACGGTTCTATATACCCTAAATGCTTTGAGTCCTCGACAATCTGATAGATATCATCTCTGGAAAGACCCACAATAGCAACCATTTTACCACGTCTATTGGGAACTGCCTCTTCCATGAAAGTACCCCTCTGTTGAACTAATTTTACGGTTTCTTCAAATTTCATGGAACCGCCATACACCAATGCTGAATATTGACCTAAACTGAATCCAGCTGTGACATCTCCTGTCAATCCATATTTCTCCAGCACTTTCAATATAGCAATGCTTGTAGTATGAATTGTCGGCTGAGAGTTTTCAGTCTTAACCAACACCTCTTCAGGTCCTTCAAAACAAAGCTTTCTGATATCCATCCCCATTATATCGTTAGCCATTTCATATACGTCATTTGCTTCCTTGTAATGTTTTGCTATTTCCAACCCCATGCCTACATAGTGCGTTCCCTGTCCGGGAAATACAAAAGCTACGTTTTTCATTATTACACTCCTCATCAAATCAACTAATATTCACTCAACTAAATACTCATTGTTTTCAAATTTTCATCTACTGTAAAATCAGCCTCTGTCAATTCTCTAATTTCATCCACTGTTACACCCGGATAAGTCTCTTTTAAAACCAAGCCACCATTTTCTCTCTCAAAAACGGCTTTCTCAGTGATTATCATATCAACCTCACCTGTGGCTGTCAAAGGTATTGTGCATTTTTTTAGTATCTTTTTCTCGCCCTTGGCAGTATGCTCCATTGCTATAATGACTTTTTTCGCGCCTACCACTAAATCCATTCCACCACCGATGCCCGGTACTACCCTGCCTGGAATCTTCCAATTTGCTAGATTGCCCTCTTGATCAACCTGCAAAGCGCCAAGAACAGTTTTGTCTATAAAGCCACCCCTAATAATACCAAAAGACACAGTGCTGTCAAAAAACACACCGCCATTTCTCACAACACACAGTTCACCGCTGGCGTTTATACTGTCTGGATCTTTGTCTTCTTCGCAAGTAACTGGCCCGAAATTATAATGTCCATTTTCTGAATGTAAAATTACATTGACACCTTCTGGCAAATAGGCTGTTGATAAAGTCGGTATTCCTATCCCAAGGTTTACAAAATCACCATCTTTAAATTCCTGGGCGACTCGTCTGGCAATTATCTCTCTATTATTCATCTTCATTCCTCCTTAACCCTGTACCAAATAATTTACAAATATACCTGGAGTCATGATTTCATCCTGATCAAGTTCTCCGACTTCAACTATCTCATCTGCAACAACAAAGGTGATGTCCGCAGCCGTTGCCATGACTATATTGGAGTTTCTAGCCGCTTTTCGGTAAGTTAAGTTGCCATTCTTGTCGGCTTTGTGCGCTCTGATAAAAGCTATATCAGCTCTAAGATGTTTCTCCAATAGATAATCCTTGCCGTCAATTGTCATTCTTTGCTTTCCTTCTTCAATTTCAGTTCCTACACCTGTCGGTGTCAAGAAACCACCCATTCCAAACCCGCCACATCTGATTCTTTCAACTAAAGTTCCTTGAGGAACGAACTCTATTTCCAACTCACCATTTATGTATTGTTTCCCAGCTTCAGGATTAGTGCCGATGTGTGATACGATTGCTTTCTTGACTTGTTTGTTTACGACCAGTTTTCCGCTACCTTTGTTAGGGTAAGCGGTTGATATGGCGATTAATGTATGGTTCTTGGTGTTTTTTTCGACTAGAGCATCTACAAGTATTTCAGGTGTTCCAACAGCCAGAAATCCTCCAATCATTATACTCATTTCATCGTGAATCATTTCCATCGCTTCTTTTACACTAATAATTTTGGCCATAGCAAGCCTCCTAAATTATACTTTCTTTTACTTATTTGAATCAATGTTTTTGATTGCAAAAAATCAGTACACAAAAGAGCAGCGTGAGTTCATGCTCTTTTGTGACTTGATTCATTTATTATTTTGTTATCTTAAAATCGCTCCTGATATTACCAGTTTCTGAATCTGATTTGTTCCTTCATAGATTTGAGTAATTTTTGCATCTCTCATCATTCTCTCTACTGGATGATCACGTAAGAATCCGTGTCCACCTAGTATTTGTACGGCATCAGTTGTGTTTTCCATAGCGATGTCAGTGGCAACCATTTTTGCCATGGCAGCAGATACTGAGTAAGATTGTCCAGCGTCTTTCATGCAAGCTGCTCTCATTGTCATAGCTTTTGCAACTTCAACTTTTGTAGCCATTTCAGCCAGTGTGAATGCAACCCATTGTTGTGTGGAAATAGGCTTCCCAAACTGAACTCTTTGCTTTGCATATTGGAGGGCATAATCATAAGCGCCTTCTGCAATACCAGCACCTTGTGCAGCTATACCAATTCTTCCGCCATCAAGAGTTGTCATGGCGATTTTAAATCCTTCACCTTCTTTTCCAAGAAGATTAGCTTTAGGAACTCTTACATCTTCCATCTGAACGGCAGCTTGTTGAGTTGATCTGATACCCATTTTTCTTTCAGTTTTTATGATGTTATATCCTGGAGCATCTTTTTCAACTATAAAAGCACTGATTCCTTTAACGCCTTTTGATGGGTCTGTCATTGCAAAAACTACATTGACATCTGAATATCCGCCGTTAGTATTGAATATCTTTGGACCATTCAATATATATTCGTCGCCTTTCAATACAGCTGTACACTCGCTTGCACCGCTATCGCTACCTGCATTTGGCTCAGTTAATGCAAATGATCCAAGCAGTTCACCTTTAAACATTGGTACAGAGTATTTTTGTCTTTGTTCTTCTGTTCCATAATGGAAAATTGGCCATCCTGCTAAAGAGATGTGTACTGAATAAGAGCAACCTAAAGATGCGTCAACTTTATTGATTTCAATTCCTGCCAGGCAGTAATCAACTTGATTTCCACCTGCTCCGCCGTACTCTTTTGGATAAGGAAGTCCCCAAAGACCTAATTTACCCATTTTCTTCATAATTTTGTACGTTTCTTCGTATGATTCTGCTTCATCTCTTGCTGCTACGCCTGGTGCCACTTCTTTCGCCACAAAATCTCTAACCATTTCTTGAAGCTCTAGTTGTTGTTTAGTTAATTCAAAATTCATATTTACACCTCGTTTTATTTTTATTCAACTATATTTATGCAAATTTTATGCCAACTTCTTTACATCTTTGAAGCTGTTGATTTTGCTAGCTTGCGATAACTTTAACAAGCTTTCTGATGCATTCTTGCATAGGTTTTATATCAATTTCCGTCTGAAATGTTAACGTTTTCTGTATTTCCTAGTGCTGAGGCTTTGTAAAATTCGATGCGTTTTTACATCTATTGTATGTCCCAATG
>DMAP01000140.1 GCA_003446975.1 Clostridiales bacterium
TCCTATTGCACCGATGTATTTGACATTCTTATCCATTATTTCAAATAAGGCGTCCTCATCGTGCTTATGCCCATGCGTTACAACAACGATAAAGTCGTTTTCGGTAAAATTGAACGTTGACAGATTTTCTACTACACCACCGAGAACAAGTTCATCCGCTTCCCCGTATCTATCCTTTGTCAACATTTCCGCTCTGCTGTCAAATATAATAGTTCTAAAATTGATGACCTTCGCAAGCTTGTTCAGATAGTAGGCGATGTGTCCGCCACCAACAATGATCAATCGATAGTCCGGTTTTATAACACGAACGAAAACCTCCACATGACCGCCACAGTTCATTGACAGATCCTTTGACAGATCATAGCTGATTGTGTCGCTTATACCTTTCCGGATCATTTCCACCGCTCTTCCTATGGTGGTTTTTTCAAGATTGCCGCCACCTATGGTACCATCAATTTGACCATCATCATATACCACCATCAGTTTGCCAACTTCAGCAGGTGTTGAACCAGATGATCTGACTACTGTCACAAGAGCTGCACCTTTGCCATTTTTTACTTCTCTCTCTAATTTTTCAAACATCATACATTTCCTCCACGTCAATCGTCAATTGTTCTAAATCACTAACCGAATCAATATCCATTAATTTAGAAGCGTCGAAATCAATAAGTATTTTTTCGGCATCATTATCTATTATGTCACGCCCCCCCTTGTCTCCTGAAGAAGCCAACAAGTCACCGTAATACTTTCTTGGAAAAATAACAGGATTTCTTCTCTTGCCATGATGTGATGCGACAATCAAGACTTCATTATTTGAAAATCTGTCAATCATAAGATTGATGTCATCTTTTCCAAATAATGGTTGATCGCCCATTAGAATCATACATCCTGTTGATTCGTCTGACAGCGAGGAAATCCCTAATTTCACGCTGGTGGACATTCCTGAGTGAGCCATTTTATTCTCAATAAACTTGATTGGGAGGTTTATTAACAAACTCAGTAACTCAGTCCTTCTATAAACGACAATAATCTCATCCAATCTGGACTCCAAACAGTTATCCAGGACCCAACGAATGACTTCCTTGCCTTTAAAATCACTCAATAGCTTGTCCGAACCGAACCTTGAACTAAAACCTGAGGCTAAGACAACAGCTGAAATCATTGTTTTTCTCCATTAATGATGATTTTTTCAATAAATGATGCTTTTTTCTCCAACTCGTCTTTTACTGCACCAACTACATGATAAATGTTATCATTTACTTGATTTAAAATCAAATAGTTTTTTTTGCCCCTGCACTTGAAATATCCATCTGGGGAAAGAATAAGTTTGATGATATCCTCTTTTCCAATAGTTGCACCGCTGGATTTACCAGTGATTTCCTCAAACTTGTCAATCCTGTGGACCGATGTGTCATCTACTGTTTTGCCGATAGCATTTAAACCAATGACAGATATCAGTATATCTGTTGTGTCAGGGACCACAGGCTCATAAAACGCATATCCTTTAATCGGCAGCCTCTTGGATCCGTCACCTTCGATGATTAAAAAATTAATATTTGGATTCTTGTGGATCATTGAAATTTCTTCATTAGTAAAACCTTGTAGTTTATTGTTGGAGTCGATGCTTTTTCCAGCAAAAACAATACCCTGATACTGAAGATTGATGTGCTTCAAAATAGTTTCGTTCAGTATAGTAATAGCGTTATTGGCCTCCGGCAAATAAATTTTGGTCGTCGTTGTTATGACAACCTTCTTGCCTGCCTCCAACAATTGATTAGCCAGCTCCGATATTATAGTTGTTTTGCCACCTGAGCCAGTTACTGTTATGACGGTCTTTTGGTTCACATCAATGTTTAACGCGTTAATATAGTTCATATCCTCCCTCAACTTTGTTGATGCATTTCATTATATCATGAAATGCTATACACCGTAAAAAAATAGCCTGATGGCTACTTTTCTATCGCGACTGTAACGTGTGGATAAGGTATTAATATATTCTCTTCATCAAATTTCTTTTTGATGTTTTCGTTGAGATCATAAAACACATCCCAATAGTTTTCAGTATAGGTCCAAACCCTTACTGTAAAATTGATTGAGCTGTCTGCCATCTCCCCCATTCTGACTAGCACAGGTCTATCAGCTAATATAAGCTCGTGTGCATCAATCACTTCACGGATTGCTCTCTTGACGTGCTCGATATCCGAGTCATAACTGACACCTATTTTTAGATCAACTCGCCTCTCTGAATAAGCGGTGAAATTTGTTATAGTACCAGCTGTTATCGAACTGTTGGGAACTAAAATCTTTTTATTGTCTACGGTTTTTAATGTTGAATGAAAAATTCCAATTTCTACTATTGTGCCGGAAACGCCCCCAACTTCAGTAAAATCACCAACATTGAAAGGTTTTAGCGCAACTAACATGACGCCACTGGCTAGATTTGAAAGATTACCCTGCAAAGCTAAACCGACTGCTAGAGAAGCAGCCCCTAAAACAGCTATTAGAGATGTTGTTTCAACTCCGAATGTTTGAAGGATGGCCATTATTAGCACAAAAATCAATAAAACCCTAATAATCGAAATAGAAAATCCCTGCAACATTGGATCAACGGATTTTTTTTGAAGTATTTTGCTAAGTTGCTTAATCATAGCTCCTATAAGATATTTACCCACAACGAATATAATCAAAGCACGTAAAATCATAAAAAATATAGCTGAAATAGCTACACCACCAATATACATAGAATCACTCCTCCTGAAAATTAATCATTTACATTATATAATAAATAGATGTATTGTAAAGGGCAATCGTTATTGATATACTATATTGACGATTATTCAGGAGGATTTTTATGGCAAAGCTATATTTCAGGTATGGTGCGATGAACTGTGGCAAATCCACTGCATTGCAACAGGTGGCTTATAATTATGAAGAACGTGGCATGCGGGTGGTCATAATTAAACCTAGGATAGATACAAAAGGTGGAGACAAGGTTATATCAAGATTGGGAATTGAGAGAACTGTTGATTTGATTGTCGATAAGGATGAGGATTTGAATAAGACAATCAAGGGTTATCTCAGTGGGAAAGGGGCAGTGGATTGTATCCTGGTGGACGAGGTTCAGTTTATCACCAAAGACCAGGTAGACAGTCTTTTTGAGATAGCCGTGAAGGAGAACATCCCAGTCATCTGTTATGGATTGAGGACAGATTTTTTAATGAATGGTTTCGAAGGAAGTGAACGGTTACTTCTATTGGCACATAGCATTGAAGAACTCAAGACGATATGCTCATGTGGCAGGAAAGCTCTGCTAAATGGCAGAAAAATAGATGGGGAGTTTGTCTTTGAAGGCAACCAGGTTGCTATTGAGAATGAAAACAATGTGGAGTATGAATCCCTCTGTCCTGCTTGTTATATTCAAAAAAAGGAAAGATTCCTGAAACGAAAATCAGGTATTAGTTAATACGCGTTATAATAATGATGGATTGTTAGCAAAAAACATGCTATAATAAATGATAATTATTATTAATAGAAAAAGAAAGTTGGTAAATAAATTGGCAAAAGTTAAGAAAACATCAATTGGTGGACAGGCTTTGATTGAAGGCATCATGATGAGAGGTCCCCAAAAGATATCGACAGCTGTCAGAAAGTCTGATGGTGAAATAGTTGTAAAAACCGAAGATTTGAAGCCGAACCAGACAGGTGGGTGGTCCAAACTGCCTTTGATTCGTGGCAGCCGGGCACTGGTCGATGCTATGGTTGTAGGGGTTCGTGAACTAATGTATTCAGCTGAATTTTTTGAAGATGAAATGGAAGAGGATGCTTTTGATCGATTCATAAAAAAAATGTTTAAAGGCAATACAGAAAAGGCAATTATTTACCTCTCTGTGACGTTGTCATTGGTCGTATCAATAGGTGCATTCATTATATTGCCATCATTCATCGCAAATTTTTTAAAAAGCTTTATCACCAGTTCCCTAATTTTGAATCTGATCGAAGGTGCTATCAGGGTCGGATTATTCACTTTGTATATAGGTATGATCTCAAAGATGGAAGATATCAAGAGAGTCTTCATGTACCATGGCGCTGAGCACAAGACGATTTATGCATATGAAAACGGAGAGGAATTGACTGTGGATAATGTAAGAAAGTACTCAACACTCCACCCGAGATGCGGAACTAGTTTCATCGTGAATGTTTTGATTATTTCAATACTTGTCTTTTCTTTTTTCGGATGGCCAAACCCTTGGTTAAGGGTTCTTGTAAGGCTGATGATGCTACCGGTAATTGCGGGAATATCCTATGAGATCAATAAATACATTGGCAAAAACGACGGTACTATGCTGGCTCGAATTGTTGCAAAGCCAGGCTTTCAGTTTCAAAGACTGACTACGAAAGAACCGACAGATGACATGTTGGAAGTTGCCATTGCAGCGATGAATGAAGTAATACCTGAAAAAGAGGATGAAGATATTTGGTAGATTTAACCATTAAGGCACTGCTTGCGGATGCTATAAAAAAAATGGAGGCAAGACAGAACAATAACCCTTATCTTGATGCACAGCTCCTTTTAGCACATGTGATTGGCAAAGATAGGACTTTTGTCATGACTCACATGGGATATAAACTTACTGAGTCTGAAGGGGCAACATACAATAATTTGATAGTAAAAAGAAATGAGGGTTATCCGATTCAATATATCTTGAACAGACAGGAGTTCATGGGCCTAGACTTATATATTCGCGAAGGTGTTCTGATTCCAAGAGCAGATACAGAAAATATTGTCGAAGCTGTTATCAGCATTGTAAGAGAAAAATTTGATCGGTTTGATGAAGTGAAGATATTGGATATTGGGACTGGATCTGGTGCTATAGGATGCAGTCTTGCTCATTTCCTCCCCAAATCTGTAGTGGATGGCATTGATATTTCACCATTGGCAATAGATGTGGCTACCATCAATAAAGAGAAATTTAAACTAAACAATTACAGAATCTATAAGATGAACATATTTGATGATATATGCCAAGTCTTAAAGGGATATCACGTCATCATATCCAATCCACCCTATATACCATCAGATGAAATTAAAGGGCTTCAAAAAGAAGTATCAGAATATGAACCTCGCTTGGCACTAGATGGCGGTATAAATGGACTGGACTATTATGAGCGGATTATCCATATTTTCAATCAATTGGCAGCAAACAAAGCCATATTGGCTTTTGAATGCGGATGGGACCAGAAGAATACCATTGAAGCCATGATGCATCAGCGAGTGCCATTTGAAAGAATAGAGACAATAAAGGATTTAAGCGGCAATGATAGGGGTCTAATTGGCTTTTACCGTATAAATTGACCTTTTTTTTAAACTCTGCTATAATACAATGTCGAAAGTATAAGAGGTGAAACATGTTAAATAAATTGGATTTTCTAAAAGAAAAATATGACGAACTAAGTCATCAGATAAGTGATCCTGCTGTCATTGCCGATTCACAAAAGTGGCAAAAACTAATGAAAGAGCATGCTCATATGGAGCCTATTGTAAACAAGTACAGCGAGTATGTAACGACTTCAAAACAATATGAAGATGCCAAGGAAATGCTTAAAGAAAAAATGGATGATGATTTGAAGGATTTGGTAAAAGAAGAGTTGAAGCAATTGACTGATGACCTTGAAACCATTGAACAAGAATTGAAAGTGCTGCTGATACAAAAGGATCCGAATGATGAGAAAAACGTCATTGTTGAAATAAGAGCAGGTGTTGGTGGCGACGAAGCCGGTCTTTTTGCAGGAGATCTTTTTAGGATGTACTCCATGTACGCTGAAAAAAGAAGATGGAAAATCGAATTGATGAGTACTAGCGAACAAGGAATCGGAGGGTATAAAGAAATTATTTTCATGATAAAAGGAAAAGGAGCCTATTCCAGGCTGAAATACGAAAGTGGTGGACACAGGGTTCAAAGAGTTCCGGATACTGAATCAAGTGGTAGAATCCACACTTCTTCAGCAACAGTTGCCGTTTTGCCTGAAGTAGATGACATAGACATTGAAATCAGCCCCAATGATGTTAGGGTTGATGTGTTCAGATCATCAGGAAATGGCGGACAGAGTGTCAATACAACAGATTCGGCTGTTAGATTGACACATTTGCCAACAGGTATCGTTATCTCATGCCAGGATGAGAAATCTCAACTGAAAAACAAGGACAAGGCGTTCAAAATTCTTAAAGCAAGACTGTATGACAAATATCAGCAAGAGCAAGATGATGAGCAAGCGGCTCAAAGGAAAAGCCAGATTGGATCGGGGGATAGGTCTCAGAGAATTCGAACCTATAATTTTCCGCAGGGACGGGTGAGTGACCACAGAATTAATCTAACACTTTACAAACTTGAAGCTTTCTTAAATGGCGATCTTGATGAAATGATTGAAGCTCTTATCACTACGGAACAGGCGGAACAGCTTAGAGAGATTGATTCATAACATTTAAATCCTGCGCAAGCGGGATTTTTTTTGTTCATGTGAAAGCTTTGATCAAACAAGTCTTCTATTAATCCTTGATATTTTCTATCTTCAGGAGTATCATATGGGTTGACTAAATTATGGAGGACATTATTCATGGGTCATGGAGAATTGGATTATATTTTAAATATCGCCTTGGTACTTGCTTTTGCTGGTTTTGGTGGAATACTTTCCAGAAAATTAAAACAACCTGTAGTTCTGGGACAGATATTGGCAGGGGTATTGATTGGACCTGTTGTATTGAACATTGTAAAACCTGATTTAATTATTTCTTCCTATGCTGAAATTGGAGTCATTCTATTAATGTTTCTAGCAGGATTGGAAACGGATATTGGAGATCTGAAAAAAACAGCTGGAGCCGCCTCTGCTATTGCATTAGGAGGAATCATAGCGCCATTTGTTATGGGATTTGTAGCTGTTTATTATCTTTTTCCACAAGAAGGCATGATTGGAGCAGCCTTTGTTGGTGTTATCCTGACTGCCACAAGTATCGGAATATCAGTACAAGTATTAAGAGAGCTGAAAAAAATAAAAGATAAAACAGGCATCAGCATACTTGGAGCGGCAGTTATAGATGATATTATCGGTATTTTATTGTTGACAATCATATTAGGTATTGCCAACCCAACTGACAATGCTGGGATTGGAATGGTTCTAATCAAAATGACGGGTTTTTTTATTTTAGCAGGTATCAGTGGGAGAGTTTTTTCCTCATATATGTATAAGTACTCCGCGAAGATGTTAAGAAACAGGAATGTGGGAGCATTTGCGATCATAACGTGTTTCCTATTGGCGTATTTGGCACAACGGTTTGGCGTGGCGGCTATTATAGGGGCCTATTTCACTGGGATTGTGTTTTCTGTTACACCATACAATAATAGAGTTGAACAAGATGTTTCAAATATTGCCTACACCTTGTTCACACCTATTTTTTTCTTGAATATTGGTTTGAGCATATCAGTTGGAAGCATCAACTTGATTATTGTACCAGTGATAGTGCTGTTTTTAATAGCCATTTCTAGCAAGGTCATTGGATGCAGTATAGGCGCCAAAGCTATGAGATATACTTATAGAGAATCATTACAGGTCGGCATTGGGATGATGCCAAGAGGCGAGGTCGTACTGATTACGGCCAATATTGCCAAAGCTGGTGGGTTTATAAGCAACACGATTTTTACATCATTGGTTGTTGTTGTGTTATTGACTACCATTGTGACACCTGTTCTACTAAAAAAAGCTTACACGCCAATAAATATGGAAGTTGCATCATCAAAGGTCAAAGTCTGACAGCATTAGAGTTTTATTGAAATATGTATGAGTCTAATATATAATGTTTCTTGTGGATGAGGTGCTTATAAATGACAAGAATAGTAAAAATTGATAAAGACAACATTGACGAAGAAGTAATACAAGAAATGAGCCAAATTATAAGACGAAATGGCACAGTTGTTTTTCCGACTGAAACGGTTTACGGTCTGGGGGCCAATGCATTGTCAGATGAAGCTGTGGCAAAAATATTCGCAGCCAAAGGAAGACCCTCCGACAATCCCTTGATTGTTCATGTTAGCAATATGGCACAGTTGGATACGATTGTGGAAGTAATACCCGAAACAGCCAAGATACTTATAGATAAGTTTTGGCCAGGACCATTGACTCTTTTGTTCAAGAAAAAAAGGGTTATTTCGGATATGATAACAGGAGGCCTTGATACTGTAGCAGTTCGAATGCCTTCGTCCAAGATAGCTTTGAAACTGATTGAAGCATGTGATCTGCCTGTAGCTGCTCCCAGTGCCAATATTTCGGGTAAACCGAGCCCGACTTCAGCAGAGCATGTCATCAAGGATCTGAAAGGTCGAGTCGATGCTATTATTGATGGTGGTGATTGCGAATTTGGACTGGAGTCAACAGTCATTGATGTCTTAAATGAAACACCAATGATTCTGAGGCCAGGCAGCATTACTTTGGAAGAGATTGCAAAAACAATCAACACCGTTATATATGATCCTGCGATGAGTCATGATACGCTCATAGCTAAATCTCCAGGACAAAAGTACATTCATTATGCCCCTAAGGGCGAGGTTTATCTCTATATTGGCTTAGCATGCAACATAACAAACGCGATTAACGAGACCGCATCAAAGTTCATCAATGAATCCAAAAAAGTATTGATTCTAGGTACGGAAGAAAACATCCTATCCTATAAAGAAGGTATCATTTTAAATCTTGGAGCGAGAACAAATCCAATGGAAATTTCGTCAAACCTATTTAGCATGCTGCGAAAAGCTGATGAACTGAAAGCGGATATCATTTTAGTCGAAGGCATAGATGAGGAAGGACTAGGTGTTGCCATCATGAATCGATTGAAGAAAGCATCCGGAGGCAGAATCATAAGGTGTGGAGATCCATTATGAGAGTATTATTTGTATGTACAGGCAATACTTGCAGAAGTCCAATGGCTGAGGGCTTGCTTAAAGAAAAGATTAGATTGATAGGAAAGAACAAGGAAGCTATAAAGGTTAGTTCTGCGGGATTGATTACGGTGGATGGCCTGGAAGCAAGTGAGTATTCAATCGAAGCATTAAATGATAGGGGCATCGATATACGGGAACATCGCTCTAGGAGATTGACAGTGAATATGATAGAGGAAGCTGATTTGATACTGACCATGACCAGAGCCCATAAAATCGCGGTAACAATGAAGAGCGAAAAGGCCATCGGAAAGACCTATACACTAAAAGAGTATGTCGACGATACCGAACTGGAGATGGATATTGCAGATCCTTTTGGTATGGACATGGATGCCTATCTATATTGTGCAGAAGAAATATCAAAAGCCCTTGATTTGGTGATAAGTAAAATAACAGGAGAACTGATATGAAAATTGCATTAGCCAGTGATCATGGCGGATATGAGTTGAAAGAAATCATAAAAGCGTATTTGCAGGAAAACGGATATGAGATTGACGACTATGGAACCAAGAGCCTTGATTCTGTAGACTATTTTGATTTTGGTGTCAAAGCGGCGGAAGCAGTATCCAAAGGAGAGGCAGAACGAGGAATAGTGATGTGTGGCACTGGAATAGGAATTTCCATTTCTGCCAATAAAGTAAAGGGTATACGCTGTGCTCTTTGCCATGATGTTTACTCAGCAGAAATGACACGTGCACACAATGATTCCAACATGCTGGCCATGGGTGGCCGTGTAATTGGACGTGATTTGGCTGTAAGAATCGTTAAGGCATGGCTGGAGTCTGATTTCGAAGGTGGAAGACATCTAAGAAGAATTAACAAAATTACTGATTACGAGAATCAATGTTAGTGAAAAATAGGGAGATTAAATGAAGCAGATTTATATTGTTTTTTTTGTTACTTTCATATTATCCTTTATAATGACGCCAATAGCCAGAAAAATTGCTTTTAAACTGGGTGTTCTTGATTACCCTAAAGATGAGAGAAAACTGCATAAGAAACCCATCCCCTATCTAGGCGGAGCGGCTATTTATGCTGCAACGATGATAGGGATGTTTCTGTTTGTGGAACTGGACAAAACCACTCTGTCAGTAATGGCAGGTGGAACAGTTATCTTTTTGGTAGGTCTTGCTGATGACATGAAGGATATCACAGCAAAAGCAAAGTTGACGGGTCAAATAATCGGCGCTATCATAGCTATTTGGGGTGGGGTCACTATAGAGTGGATCAGTAATCCATTTCCATCATCAGATATTGTAAGATTGTTTAATTTAACAATACCTGTTACGCTTATATGGATAGTAGGCATCACAAATACCATCAATCTGATTGACGGTATTGATGGCTTAGCATCAGGGGTAGCCGCAATAGCAGCCGCTACACTGATGTTCATTGCTGCAATCAACGGATTTGAGTTTATTATGCTGGAGTGTGCCATCCTGGCAGGGGCGGCTCTAGGGTTTCTACCATATAATTTCAATCCGGCAAAAATATTCATGGGTGACACAGGCGCTTTGTTTTTAGGCTATATGCTGGCGATTTTGTCAATTCGCGGTGTCATGAAAACTGTGACATTGGTAACATTGGTTGTCATGATTCTCGTTTTAGGAATCCCGATTTTGGATACTGTCTTCGCTATTGTGCGCAGAACTCTGAACAAAAAACCCATCATGCAAGCAGATAGAGGACACCTCCATCACCGGCTGGTGGAAAAAGGTTTTACTCAAAGAGAAACAGTAATGATTCTATATGGCATCAGCATAGCTTTTGGCGCAGCGGCGGTTTATATCACTGATTCAGATCCCTTAGAGGGTACTTTTGTTATTGTGATCACATCGGTTCTTATTGTATTGATTGGCAAAAAAATAGGTTTATTGAACGGAGAAAAGAAAAAGCTCTAATAAAGAGGAGACTCAAATGGAAAAGCTTAAAGTCTTAACAGTTTTTGGCACAAGACCTGAAGGCATAAAGATGGCACCAATCGTGAAGCTTTTGAACGAGGATAAGAGGTTTATACAGAGGGTATGCATAACAGCTCAACACAGAGATATGCTGGATCAGGTATTGAAAATTTTCAAAATTGGGCCCGACTATGACTTGGATATCTTTCAACATGGTCAAACACTGACTCAAATTACAACTAGGGCGATGATGGGGTTGGAGAAAATTGTCAAAGAATTCAGACCTGATGTGCTTTTGGTTCAGGGCGACACAACAACGGTCTTTGCAGGCGCACTGGTGGGATTCTATCATCAGGTCAAGATAGGCCATGTCGAAGCGGGATTAAGAAGCGGCAATTTATACTCCCCTTATCCTGAAGAGGCGAATCGTAAGATGACTGGCGTTTTGACCCATTATCACTTTGCGCCAACAGAGGAAGCAGCCAACAATCTTATGATGGAGAACTATTCGTCTGAAAAGATTTATGTTACAGNNAAAGGCAATACGGTGATTGATGCATTGATTCACGTAGTAGATGACAACTACCTATTTGAAGATTCCTTATTAGACTCCCTTGATTATAATAATAAGAAAATCATACTTCTGACAGCCCATAGAAGAGAAAACATTGGGGAACCAATGGTCAATATTTTCAAAGCAATCAAAAGGGTCATTGAAGAAAATGAGGATGTTGAGGTTTTGTATCCAATACATCTAAATCCAAAGGTTAGAGAGATAGCCAAAAAAACATTTGGAACAATAGGTCGAATTCATATCATTGAGCCTTTGGACTATTTGTCTTTTGCCAATCTGATCAACAAATCCCATCTGGTGGTAACTGATTCTGGCGGTATTCAGGAGGAAGCACCTACATTGGGTAAGCCAGTGCTTGTTGTCA
>DMAP01000232.1 GCA_003446975.1 Clostridiales bacterium
CATTGTTTCTTTCTCCTTCTAACCAACTATCTTTATTGGATATCTGTTTTTGTGTCAAAGGGTCAATGTATTGCTTTGATATTTGTGTTTTGCTTATGCTATGATTCTGTGTCATTTCTGAATGCTTTCATGCTGAATTCAAATATTGTTCTTAATGATTCCAGCGGCGCTAAGTTCAGCTCTTGTCTCATATATTGCTCATTGTATGTAGCCATGGATACAGCGCCTAATATCAAGGCCTTGAGAAACAACACACCGCTTTGCACATCGGTGTCTTTTGATATGCTGCCGTCAAGTTTTCCTTTATTGATGCAGTCTGACATGTAGTTAGTCAGGTTTGCATTCTTTCTGATGATTTCATCATAGATTCCTAAATCTCTGAATTCGCTTAGGTCCTTTAACTGATATATTGATATCATTTTGGTGTAAAAAGGATTCTTCTCCGCTATTTCAGTAAACACTCTCCGCATCAGATCCAGTTTCTCATAGCCGTTCATTGATTCTTGCTCATCCAGCTTTGTCTTTATCATTTGATTGATGCGATTGGCTGCTCGAACGTAAATCGAAGCCATTATCTCGTCCTTGCCTTTGAAGTAGGCATAAAGGGTTTGTTTGGTGAACTCTGCCTCCCTTGCTATGTCGTCCATTGTGACAGATTCGAAGTTTCCCATTTCATAGATACGTTCAACTGCATCTAAAATTTCATTTCTTCGAATCTCTATGTCTTTTTTCTTTCGATTTGACTTAGTCATATACTCACCGTCCTATATATTTTACTCTCGGTCTAATTTAGCATACTAAAAGTAATATGTCAATATTTTTATATTCAGAACGGGTGATGTTTAATCATGTCGAGCAAAGAGACAGTTTGTTCTATTACCCACGTCACATACTATCAGAAGATTCTTAAATAGGACTGCAATTTAGCTTAATTAAACATTAAAATTTCTTGATTCATCAGACGGAATATGGAATAGTCTACCATTTATATAGTATAATACCCCTATGCTGGTGATTGACTGACAGCGAATATGAGGCCGTCCGCTTCAATATTGCATGAGGGTCTACGGCACGATTGGTTAAATGACAATAGAAACGATTGAGAATATGAGGAGTTGATGAAATGAACGAAAAGGAAAAAATGTTATCAATAGAAGAGCTCCAAGAGAGCTTTGGACAGTTGGATTATATTTGCAGCAAGAAAATAGCCACTACACTTTTTTTGGCCTATAAATTAAATAAACCCGTACTGGTAGAAGGTCCTGCAGGCGTTGGGAAAACTGAATTAGCAAAAACTTGCGCCAAATATCTAGAGTCACCTTTGATCAGATTGCAATGCTATGAAGGATTGGATGAGTCAAAATCCCTATATGAATGGAAATACGGCAAGCAACTATTGTATACGCAGATTCTAAAAGACAATCTCAACAAAATTATAGATGGCAGGGAATCTCTGGCCGATGCAATGGAGCAGATGCATAAGCATGATGATCTTTTCTTCTCCATGAATTTTTTAGAGCCGAGACCCTTATTGAAGGCACTTCAAACTGAAAAGGGATCGGTCCTATTAATTGATGAAATTGATAAATCCGATGAGGAATTTGAGGCATTCTTGTTGGAAGTGCTTTCTGATTTTCAGGTTTCTGTGCCAGAAATAGGAACCATAACAGCAAAGAAGCTTCCTTTCGTCATATTAACCAGCAACAATGCGAGAGACTTAAGCGATGCCTTAAAGAGAAGATGCTTGCACCTGTATATTCCTTTTCCGGGAGCCAAAATGGAAAGAGATATCGTAAGAGTGAAGGTGCCTGGTATATCCGAGGAGTTGAACAAACAACTCGTATCATTCATACAGCAAATAAGAGCCTTGGATATCAAGAAATTGCCTTCCATCAGTGAGACCATTGATTGGGCTCGGGTTCTTATGCTTTTATGTGAGGATAATCTGGGCCATAATATCATAAAGGATACTTTAAATGTAATTTTGAAGTATGAAGAAGACATCAGAAAAGTGGAATTGAAGCTTAATGAAATGGCTATGATAGCTAAACAAGAGGATTGAATCAATGGATAACCTATTACTTGATTTTTGCTATAACCTCAGAAATGAAGGCATTCGAATCTCAGTCTCAGAGACAATTGATGCATTAAAGGCTATAAATCATATTGGTTATGGGGATAAGGAAAGCTTCAAATATGCTCTAAGTGCCGCATTGATAAAATCAGAAGATGATATCCTTATATTCGAAAAGCAATTTGAAAGCTTTTTTAATATTGGACTATTTGATATGGATAATAATGGTGTCAACTTCGATGATGTGAAAACGCTTGATAAGGTATGGAGTGACTTAACAACTTCCATCATCAATCAAGATGATCGACAGTTTATAGAATTATTCAATAAAGCCATTGATATCTCAGAACTTAATGAAATGCACTATCGTACACAGCAAGGGATATACGTCCAAAAAATAATGGATCAGATTGGCATTAAAAGTCTTGAAGAAGATATAATGTTTCTTTCCGAGTCAAAAATTCCTGGAACAGAGTCCATGGTGTCCGCACTGGAAAAAAAGAAAAAAGATTTGCAAGAATTCACAGAAACCTATGTTAGGAGCCAATATGATCTGCGTGAAGGGAAAAGAAATAAGAATTCACTGGAGAGTAGGCTTCAGAGTACACGTTTTGCAGAGCTAAAAGAGCATGAGATGGAAGCCATGAAGGCTATAATCAACAGATTTGTCAAAAAGATATACTCACGATATTCCAAAAGAAAAAGAAATTATAAGAAGGGATTCCTCGATATAAAAAAGACACTTCGAAAAAACAGTTCAAATGATGGCATGCTTTTTGATATTCAATGGCGATTTAAGAAGATTAATAGGCCGGATATATATGTGATATGTGATATAAGTAACTCTGTGAGATATGCCTCTCATTTCATGCTCCTGTTTTTATACAGTCTTAATGAAACGCTCCTTAAAATTAGATCCTTTGTTATGTGTTCAAATTTAGCTGAGGTCAGCCATGTTTTTAAAGCTTATAATGTCGAGGAAGCTTTGGATAAGATCTATTCCGGTGAAGATTTGGATATCCTGTTGGGCTATACTGATTATGGTGAATCTTTTAAGGATTTCAAGGAGATATGCGGCAAATCAATCAATAAAAAAAGCACCATTATTATATTGGGAGATGCTAGAAATAACGATACCAATCCCCATGTTGAAATATTGAAGGAAATAAAAGATAAGTGCAAAACACTGATTTGGCTTAATCCAGAAAGTAGGCTTGTATGGGGGACCAGTGACTCCGAGATGGACAGATATCTTACATATTGCGATATTGCAGAGGAATGCAACACAATCGAGCAACTCAATAAAATTCTGAATGATATTTTTAAGAGAACATAAAAATGGCGGAGAAGGAGGGATTTGAACNNCCTTCAGCCACTTGGGTACTTCTCCGTGTATTTTTGATTATATCAGTCTTTGTGAAATATGGAAACAATTTTTGATAATCTGCTTATCGGCATTAAGTTCTAAAAAAGACAGGATAAGCTGATACTTACGTGTGTGCTTATCCCGTTCTTATAATTTGACTTAAAGAAATCCATCTTCTATACAAATGGTCTGTATAGGCTTTCTTCCCGATTATATTTTTCTTCGGTACTAGGTGGCTTTCCATGTTCCAGTTTTCTAAAAACTACCTTTCCCTCCCCCAGCCATGTTCTTTTATTCATAATGTCCTCCAATCAGTCTATTTAAAACCTCGGTAAATCTCTCAGTACACCAAATGGATAATCAACAACTTGCTTGTTCTTGCTATTTTTATACTCTATACTTTTATAAAGATTTCTGCCTTCTTTTAGTATCTTCCAGTTTTTCATCATTTCCTCCAATTATTTCTGCCTGAAATCGTGAAAATTTTCTATTATCCTATATTCCAGATTCCTCTTTGGCATTTTCTCAACTCTTCTATGTTCCAATCTCATAAATAATTTTCTTCCATCTTCCAATAATTTCCAATTTTCCATCAGATCCTCCAAATCAGTTTTCCCCATAATTCAGGATTCTGTCTTATAATTTCGTTATCAAAAATACTATTTGATTTATTCCTATCATTTCGATTCTCTATAATCACATTCAATTCTTTGCTCATTTTTTACCTCCTTATTTCCGTTCAACGCTTCAGCTGTCAGTATAATGTGTTATTCTCTGGTTTTAGTCACCTTTCTGATTGTCATTTGAATTACCTCCTTTGTTAAGTTGTTGGTCAACCTATTTTAAACATAAAGTCTTAAACAATATGGTTAAATCTATTAAAATTCCATTAAAAAAACCACAGGTCTTCCCGCGGTTATAGCACTAAAAAACCGCAGGGTGCGTTTACACAAGCCTGCGGTCAATATTTACAGAGAAAAATTATTTTCCTATAATTCCCACATTTGGAGGCTGTATAAACGTTCTAAAATTAGATACAATTATCCCGTTGACGACACTTACATCTGATGCTTTTCTGATTGTTCTTAATTTCATAGTGATCATTTCAATTCCTCCTTTGTATTATTTTTTATCCTTGAGTAGGATAACGTACTTTGATGATAATGTCAATACTAAATCTCAAATTCTTATTAAAATATCTTATTTAGTGACATTTACTATTTGATTTGACGGGAATGTTTTTAATTTGGTTCCTGGATTCTGAAAATTTTTTTAATTTTGTGGAATTATTTAATGTCTTTTAATTAATGAACTACACGATAATATTTTGTTGATTGACATGACAGAAGAATAGTGGTATTATACCAATACACCCCCCCTGGGTGTAAGGGAGGTAGTTATGAAAAAAGACAAATATAATATATCTGGCATGACCTGTTCAGCTTGTTCGCTGGCTGTTGAGAAGAGCATCAAGAAAATAGATGGTGTAGAGGAAATTTCAGTCAATCTGCTCCAGAACAATATGAACGTGACTTTTGATGAGTCAAAGGTCAGCGAAATTGACATCATCAAAGCAGTTGAAAAGGCTGGATACGGTGCATCACCTGTCAAATCAGTAAGTAAAGTCAAAGATGAAAGAAATCCCGCAAAAGAAGAGTA
>DMAP01000305.1 GCA_003446975.1 Clostridiales bacterium
TTTTACCATCATATGTCATCAAGGAGTTTGAGGGTGTGAAGGTAGCGGTATTTGCATTGAGTACACCGGATACCACATTCACAACACATCCAAATAATGTAGTCGGTCTTGATTTCTTTGATCCGGTCATAGTAGGAAAACTGATGGTAGCGCAATTGAAAGACAAGGCGGATATTATCGTATGCCTTGCGCATCTCGGTCTTGATTCCAGTGGAGATTATTCGAGTGAAAAGGTAGCTATGTATGTGGATGGCATTGATGTTATAGTGGATGGACACAGCCATACGACGTTACCTGAAGGAAGATTGGTTAACAACACGCTGATTGTACAAGCTGGAGATTATATCAAGAATGTTGGTGTTGTGGAGTTGAAATTATCAAACGGCATTCTGACAAAAACCGCTAAGCATATTACTAAGGCTGAAGCAGAAGCTATGGAATCGGATCAAGAGATAGTTGATTTGATAGCTGCGATACAAGCCGCCAACACAGTGATTACATCGGAAGTGATTGGCACAACAACCGTTAGACTAGATGGTGACAGAGGATTGGTAAGAACAGGTGAAACCAATCTTGGAAATCTGATAACAGATGCCATGCTGTATGAAACAGGAGCACAGATAGCCTTTACAAACGGTGGAGGAATCAGAGCCTCAATCGAAATCGGTGATATAACAGTAGGTGATGTGATAACAGTTCTGCCTTTTGGCAACTATGTGGTCACTAAGGAACTTACTGGTGCACAGATTGTGTCGGCATTGGAGTTGGGTATGGACACATATCCAGCCGAGAAGGGATCATTCCCACATATCGCAGGAATGAAAGTGGTTTTCGATCCTGCTAAAGCCGCAGGCGAAAGAGTGGTTTCCGTGACAGTTGGTGGAGAAGCCATAGTACTTGACAAGCTCTATACTGTTGCAACCAATGATTTTATCTCTGCAGGTGGAGACGGTTATACCATGTTCAAAGAAGCAACACTTATTGGCGAATACTTAGGACTGGATGAAGTGTTGATAGACTATATACATGTATTCGGAGCCGAGGATTCTGTGGTTGAAGGCAGAATTACGAAAGTTGATGAGGTTTCCTATTTGTATTTGCGCATGGTTGCATAACATTACAATGGCAAATAATTGATCAAACAAAGGAGAAGATCGAAGATCTTCTCCTTTTCCATTGACTTTACGTTGTCATTAGGTTTATCATATTCCAAAATGGAGGTAATCTGATATGAAATATACGGTAGACCAATGGGTTTTTGATAAAAATCCTGGCGTGAGATTTGGAATTATTGTAGGCAAAGGGATAAAGAACTCAGAAACAACAGAAGAAGACTCGGAAATCCTGGGAAAGGCTGAGCTACTGCTGAGAAGCAGGATAAAACCAGACAATCTAAAAAGCCATGAAGATATAGAAGTGTACAGAAATGCACTCTTATCGGTAGGTATCAATCCCAATAAATTCATGAACTCGGTTGAAGCCATGAGTAAGAGAGTGGTTAAAGGAGATTCACTACCTCGAATCAATGCATTGGTTGATCGGTGCAATGCCATTGCACTAACGGAAGTCATCTCTCTTGGAGGACATGATTTAAGAGATATTGACGAAGATCTAGAGGTAAGGATTACTACTGATGCAGATAAATTCCTTCCATTTGGAGAAGAGGATTTTGAACAGGTGAAAGCAGGAGAACTGGTCTTTATCAGTGGCAATAAAATACAGACAAGGCAATGGCTTTGGAGACAAAGCGAACTTGGAAAGGTCAGACTGGATAGCACAGATGTGTTTTTTCAATTGGTAGGCTTTGAGGGTGACCACGGCAAAAAATTCAACAGAGCAATGAGAGCACTTGAAAATCTGATTTCAGATAGATTTGAAGGAAGCTTTGAAACATATGAAGTCAACAGAACCAACCGCAGTATTGAATTTTAAAGGCTAGGATTGCTCCCAGCCTTTTTTGAATAGTATTGTAGTTATTGGTTGTCAATCAACGGTTCGAAACCAGCACCCTTTCCCCAGACAGTTGAAACAGGTAAAACATCTATGAATGCATCCTGATCGACCGAGGAGATGAAATGCTTTATCATAATGGACTCACGAGGTGTGCAGATTGTAGTCAGAACCGTTTTTTCCATTTTAGTGTAACCGCCGATGATCTTATATTTAGAGACCCCTCTGACCACTGTGTTGAGAATATAGTTTTCAATTTCATCAATCCGCTCAGTGATGATTTCCAGTTTAACTTTTTTTGAACTAAAGCCATAGATGACTGATTCCATGCTTTTTACAAAGACCACCAAGGTGACTATGGCATATAAAGCTGTGTTGACGTCATATTTCAATATAGATAGCATGATTACCAGGACGTCAATCATCAACAACAACTTGCTGATCCCTATAAATGGAAAAAGTCTGTTATGTAGAATTTTAGCTATTGTATCTGTACCGCCTGAAGCGAAGCCGCTGCTGACCACCAGACCAAACCCGCCACCTGCAATCAGCCCATAAAAAATTGCCGCTAGAAACATATCATTCAAGTATAATCTGAAGTTTAGACTTTCAAACATAATCAGAATCAAAGGAAATAGAATGCTGTAGACAATTATCTTTTTGACCTCTCTTTTCCCAAGAGTCAGGAAAGTTGCAGTGAGCACAATCAGGGCGAGAACATAGTAATATATTGTGTAGGGAACTCCTAGAAATCCACCTAATAGTATACTGATTCCTGTTATTCCTCCGGTTATAAGTTCGTTGGGTCTTAATATGGCTGTGATGGAAAAAGCTAGCAAGGCACTTCCTATGACGAGTAAAGCATAGTCAATATAAGATTTACGAAGGCTTTGATTATTTTTTTCTTTCATTTCTTGTACCTCCTTTTAAATATCAGACCATATTATAGACAAATCAACATAAGATGTCCAGCTTTATTTTGTTATAACTTATGAATCTCTGTATCATGCAGAGTTACTGCTTGACAACAACTGTACCAAGAGATATAATACAGATATACTGTATGAATCATTTTAGTACAGTGGAAGGAGGACGAGTGATGATCAGCTTTGATCAAAACAGTTCAAAACCAATTTATGAACAAATTTATGNNGAACAGTTGCCATCCGTCAGAGACTTGGCGTCCACTGTGAGGATCAACCCCAACACGATCCAAAGGGCCTATAAATTGTTGGAAAGCAAGAATTATATTTACTCTGTTCCAGGCAAAGGAAACTTTGTATCAAAGGTGGAATATTTGATATCAGCAGAAATTGAACGAGCTGAGTACCAATTCATAGGGAGCATAAAAGAAATGAAAATATTGGGTGTAAGTGACGAAAGGGTTATGGAATTGACCCAAATGACTTTGAAGGGAGTTGAAAGCG
>DMAP01000110.1 GCA_003446975.1 Clostridiales bacterium
ACCGAAGGTTCTTCATAAAATATGTGGGAAGGAAATCATTAAATACGTTATTGAGTCATCCCAAGGCGCTGATATTGACAAGAACATTTTGATCTTGGGACATGGGAAAGATGAGATCATTCAATCCTTGAAAGAGACAGACGTCATATTTGAAAACCAGCCGATAGGAGAGGAATTTCCATATGGGACTGGTTTTGCTGTTATGCAAGCTGTTCACCATATCAATGATGATGATACAGTTCTAATACTTAATGGAGATGTTCCGCTAATAAGCAGCAGCTCTTTAAAAGAATTCTTGGATTTTCATAAAAATGAAGTCGCGGCAGTCTCTGTCATGACAGCTATTTTTCAGAAACCTGATGGTTATGGCAGGGTTGTAAGGCAGGAAACGGGTGAAGTGACAGCCATCGTCGAGGACAAGGATGCCACTGAAAATGAAAAGAGCATTAAAGAGATTAACTCAGGAATCTACTGCTTTTCAGGCAAAGAACTGAAGAATGCTTTGACAAAGTTAGACACCAATAACTCACAGAATGAATACTACATAACCGATGCCATCGGATTGTTGAAAAAAGAAGGCAAGAAAGTATGTGGTTTCAGAATCGATAATGTGATGGAAATCAGCGGTGTAAACAACCGATACCAGCTCTATGAGTTGAGCAAGCATAAACAGCATGAAATCAACAAGGCGCATATGATGATGGGCGTTACAATCATAGATATTGACAGCACTTACATTGAAAGCGATGTGATGATTGAAAAGGATGTTACAATATATCCGGGAACAGTGCTGAAAGGGTCAACTACCATATTGGAGGATTGCGTCATAGGACCGAATGCGACCATTATAGATTCCAGAATTGGATGTGCAACTTTGATTGAACAATCCAAACTGGTAGATTCAATTGTTGGTAACTATTCGAGCATTGGGCCTTTTGCTTATCTTAGACCCAAATCTATAATAGGTGATCATGTCAAGATAGGCAATTTTGTCGAGGTTAAGAATACAATCATCGGCAACGGATCAAAAGCTTCACATCTTGCATACCTGGGAGACGGAGAAGTGGGAGAAAATGTCAATATCGGATGTGGCGTCATTTTTGTCAATTACGATGGTCAACACAAACACCTTACAAAAATAGGCGACCATGCTTTTATTGGCAGCAATTCCAATCTGATTGCGCCGGTAACAATCGAAAAAGGAGCTTTCATCGCGAGCGGCTCAACCATAACAGATGATGTGGGTGAAAACATGCTGGCGATAGCAAGGGCGAGACAAGTCAACAAAGACAAGAAGTAGTCAACATCAAACCAAATCATACTATTCATTTAACAGGAGGTTTTTAATGCTTTCAAAATATTCTGAAATAAAAATTTTCTCCGGTAATGCAAATATTCCATTGGCAGAAAAAGTAGGTGCGGAGTTGGGAATCAAGCTGGGTGATGCTGAGGTAACAACATTCAGCGATGGCGAAGTTGCAATGTACATCAAAGAGTCAGTCAGGGGAGCGGATGTCTATGTGATACAACCTACTTGCAGACCGGTCAATGACAGCCTTATGGAGCTGTTAATCTTTATAGATGCCTTGAAAAGAGCTTCAGCTGGAAGAATCAATGCAGTTATTCCCTACTATGGATATGCGAGACAGGATAGGAAAACAAGAGCGAGAGATCCTATAACATCTAAACTTGTTGCGGACATGATCACTGCAGCCGGAGCTAACAGGGTTGTTACAATAGACCTACATGCAGGCCAGATTCAGGGATACTTTGATATGCCCGTTGACCAGCTGATAGGCGGTCCGATTTTAGCAAGACACATCAAACCATTTGTCAAGGATAATACAGTTGTTGTTTCCCCGGATGTCGGTGGTGTTTTAAGAGCACGTAATTTCGCTGCTTTGCTGGACTTGCCTTTGGCAATCATTGAGAAGAGAAGACAAAAGGCTAACGTGTCAGAGGTCATGAATGTGGTTGGAGATATTAAAGGAAAAGATGTGATACTGGTGGATGACATAGTGGATACAGCCGGATCGCTCACTAAAGCAGCTAAAGTCCTCAAAGACTTTGGGGCTGAAGATGTGTATGCCTGTGTTACGCATGGTGTTTTATCTGGTCCTGCAATAGAGAGAATAGAAAACTCAGTGATAGAAAAATTGATTATCACTGACACGATACCATTGCCGGATGGATTGGACATCAAGAAGATAGAAGTGGTTAGCGTAGCACCATTGATAGCGGAAGCCATCAAAAGAATTTCTGAAAACCGTTCTGTTAGCAAACTGTTTGAATGATGAGGTAACGAATGTATTTGATTGTAGGTTTGGGGAATCCCGGGAAGCAATATGCAGGAACACGCCATAATATTGGTTTTGAAACCGTCGATTATATCTGCTCAAAAAAAAATTTGAAGCTCGACAAGGCAAAATTTAATGCCATTTTTGGTGAGTTCAGACTGGAAGGACATAGAGTCATCATAGCCAAGCCACTTACATACATGAATAAAAGTGGAAACGCTGTCATGGAAATAGCAAGGTATTACAAGATTGAAGCCAAGAACATAATCGTGGTCTATGATGATGTGGATTTAGGGCTGGGAAAACTGAGAATAAGGCCAAATGGCAGTGCAGGAACTCATAATGGCATGAAATCAATAATTTTTCAGCTACAAACTGAGGATTTTCCAAGAATCAGAATCGGAATAGGAAAACCGGTCAGTATGGACCTAGCTGATTATGTGCTACAGAGATTCAATCCAGAGGAGATTGATTTAATCAAAGATGTGGCTGTTAATGCATCTGAAGCCGTGGATGAGATTATTCTGAATGGCGTTGATTCAGCTATGAACAAATACAATATAAGGTAGTTTGAACAATCAAACAGGTGCTCGGGTAATAATATCCGGGCATAAATGTATGTGCCATTATTTGGATATCGATTGGAGTTAAAATGAAAAAGCTTTATTTCAACAATATCGTTAAAACCAATGAATATAAGGATATTATTCAATCAATCAACAATAAGCTACCGGTACTGGTGCATGATTGCACTGAGGAGGCTTTGTTATTGATAGCATCTGTGATCTCAAATGAAGATAACAAACAGATAATCATTCTAACTGCTGATGATGTCAAAGCCTCAAAATTGTATCATGCGGTCAGTCTATTCACGGAAAATTCCTATCATCTAAGATCAAAGCAATCTTCTCTTTATGGAGTGGACGCATTGAGCAGAGAGAGTATGAATAACAGACTGGCTGTCCTGGATAGGTTGGCAAATGGGGAAAACATCATAGTTGTTGCCTCCATTGAGGCATATTCAAATATTTTAATGGATAAGAAATTATACAAGGAGTTGGCTTTTGACATTGATAGCGACATGACCGTAGAGATACAGGACATGTCAAAAAGACTGACTGAAATGGGATACACCAACGTATCCTTCATAGAAGGGCAGGGACAATATACAATTAGAGGCGGCATAATTGATGTGTTTTCACCCTTTCATGACAACCCATGCAGAATTGAGTTGTTTGACGATGAGATTGACTCTCTGAGAATTTTCGATTCAAAAACCCAAAGGTCTATTGAGAATATAAAAAAATACAGGGTGGTTCCTTGCTGCGAGATTTTACTGAATCACGAGCAAGCAGAGATTGTGAAAGTAAAAATGGCGTACAGCATAAAAGCCAGAATGGCTGCCATTTCAGAAATCACTGATAACAGGTCTATCCAGGAAAATCTGAGAAGACTAGGTGAAAAAGCGGAAGATGCACTCAGAAATGGAGACTATATTTACAATATCGAATTTTACAGTCCTTATTTGCCGTTTAAAACATACAATGTAGGTGATTATCTTAAGGATAACGCAGTGGTTTTTTTTCATGAACCCAACACCATTAGAGAATCCAGAAAAGACAGCTATGATGACTTTATCATGAAATTCTCTGAACTCTTTGGCAAAGGTCAACTGTTAAGCGAGCAGGAGCGGATTTTCAAAGATTTTGATAAGTCAATCAGCAATATTAAGACTCGCCTAAGTTTATTGTTATATAATAACTCATTGAAAAACAACACAAACTTTCCAGTGGAAAATCTGGTCAGCTTTCGTTCACGTGATGCGAGTCAATACTATGCGAAGATGGAAGATTTGGCCAAAGATATCAACCGAATGAAATATAACGGATATAAGATTTATCTGGAATTGGGAAGTGTTGAAACTGCAAAAAAAATCCAAGAAACTTTGAGAGAGTTCAATTGTGATGTGGCAATGGCCTTCAAGTCGAAGACGGAGTTACTCTCTGGAGAGGCTGCAATAATTACAGGTTTTTTAGAAAAAGGAATTGACTTCCCAGGTTTCAAACTGATTATTCTGACAGAGAAAGATATTTTAGGCAGCAAAATAAGAAGAAAAAAATCACTTAAGAAACATAAGGCTTCGAAAATAGACACATTCACAGACCTTAAGCCGGGTGATTACGTTGTTCATGAGCATCATGGCATAGGTATTTACAAAAGCATTGAAAAAATTGAAGTTAAAGGTATTCAAAAGGACTATCTAGCCATTCATTACAGGGGTGGCGATAAACTATTTGTTCCTGTGGACCAGATGGACCTGATTCAAAAGTAC
>DMAP01000167.1 GCA_003446975.1 Clostridiales bacterium
AAGGATCCATTCTATAGCTGGTTGTCGGACCGGCAGAGCCAATAATTTGCCCTGGTTTTGCCGGTGATGGCCCCACGTAGAAAATGGTCTGGTTTTTTATGTCGAAGGGCAACTCCTTGCCCTGCTTCAGGCTCTCCAGCATTCTTTTGTGGGCCGCATCTCTGGCTGTATATATATATCCACTCAGCACTACCCTGTCACCTATTTTAAGCTCTCGGACCATATCTCCAGTCAGTGGCAATGCGATTTTTTTTATATCTCCCATCTTCCTGCCTCCTATATCTTGGTGGTTGCATGTCTGTAAGCATGACAGCCTATATTGACAGCAACAGGCATGCCAGCTATATGTGTTGGAAAATGATTTATATGGACTGCCAGACAAGTGGTTTTTCCTTTCAGTCCAGCAGGACCTATTCCTAAGGAATTCAGTTCTTCAAGCAATTCAAGTTCCAACTCCCTATATATTTTGTCCTCTGACAGTTGGCCAATCTCTCTCGTCAATGCCTTTTTAGCCAAGATAGCCGCCTTTTCAAAACTGCCTCCGATTCCCACACCAACGATTATCGGCGGACAGGGATTGGGTCCTGCTTTTTTGACACATTCCACTACAAAAGATTTTACACCCTCCACACCATCGGCAGGTTTCATCATTCTAATCTGACTCATGTTCTCCGAGCCAAATCCTTTGGCCGCTACTGTCACTTTCACATTGGCGCCTCTCGTAAACTCATAATGTATGACGGCAGGTGTGTTGTCATTTGTATTCTTGCGCAGAAACAGCGGATCGTCGACTATGGATTTTCTAAGAAAAGCCTCTTCATAAGCCTCCCTGACACCCTGATTGATAGCATCTTCGATGGGTTCTCCCACCAAGCATACCTCGTGTCCGATTTCAACAAAAACAATCGCTATGCCAGTATCCTGACACATGGGAACCTGCTCGGCTCTGGCAATATGGTCATTTTCAATAATCTGATCAAGTACATATCGAGCGGTTTCGTTTTCCTCTCGTTTTTTTGCCCTTTCCAGCACACTCAGCATATGATCTCCTATATCGTAGCTGGACTGGATAAACAATGCCTTGACTGTTCTTTTTATATGGCTCGTATCGATATTTCTCAAAGTCTTCCTCCCACAAATTGCTCAAATCTAAGATTGGGTTCAGCGTTCAGGCTAAAATCTGCAAATTCACTCTTTAGGTACTTGTAATAACCAGCGCAGGCAATCATAGCGCCGTTGTCCGTACAAAGAATGGACGGTGGATATACAAAGCGAAGGTCGTTCTCTGTGCATTCCTCTTCCATCAACTCCCTCAGTCGGCTGTTTGAAGCGACACCGCCTGCCAATGCAACAGAGCTGACTCCAAATCGTTTGGCTGCGTCAATTGTCTTCGAGACTAAGACTTCCACCACAGCTTCCTGGAAGCTAGCCGCGACATCCGCCACATTGATGGCTTCGTTTTTCATTTTTAAACTGTTCTGATAATTCAAGACAGATGATTTTAACCCGCTAAAACTGAAATCCAATGAGTCTTTTTCCAAATTAACTCTTGGAAATTGGATGGCTTCTCTGTTTCCCTGACGTGATATCTTGTCTATCAAAGGACCTCCAGGGTAGCCTAATCCGATGGATCTGGCAACCTTGTCAAAAGCCTCCCCCGCCGCGTCGTCTCTGGTCATTCCAATCACCTCATAGGATCCAAAGTCTTTCAAGAGGACCAAATGGGTATGGCCTCCGGATACCACAAGTGTAATAAAAGGCGGTTTCAGTGATGGATGGGCAATATAGTTGGCTGAGATATGCCCTTCGATATGATTGACTGCAATCAGTGGCTTTTTGATGGCATAAGACAAGGCTTTCGCAAAGTTGATTCCAACCAGCAAAGCCCCGACTAATCCCGGACCATAAGTGACTGCAACGGCATCTAAGTCCGTCAATTGGATTCTAGCTTCAGTCAACGCCTCTTCAAGAACTTTGCTAATAACTTGGATATGACTCCTGGAGGCTATCTCAGGGACAACACCCCCATATACCTTGTGGGTATCTATTTGTGAATTTATTATATTGGACAGTACTTCCTTGCCATTTCTGACGACTGATATGGATGTCTCGTCACAAGAAGTCTCGATCCCCAATATGATTCTATCTTTCATATCAAATCCTCGATTTTTGTAAATTCCGCTGCAAGTATGTTTTCCATTAAAAAAGTTCTCTTCGAGTTTCTTAGATAGCAATAAGCGCTTATCCTGTTGTCTTTAATATTCAGCACCCTAATATCCCTTTCGGTTATGGTTCCTTTGTTATCATATACAATGCGTATGATTTTATTGTCTTCATATGATTTTTTTACAAAATACTCTATCATCTTTTACCTTCCTATATGCTTTTAGACATGATGTAAGCATCCTCAGTTGGTTTTTGGTAGTATTCCTTCCTCTTCCCGATTATCTCAAAACCTTTGGATCTATAGAGCTTGAGGGCGGATTCGTTTGAAGCTCTGACTTCAAGGGTTACTTCACGAATGTTTTCTGATTTCAAGGCTGCGATGGATTTTTGGAGCAAATAGCTTCCGTATCCCTTTTTCTGGAATGGCTTATCAATGGCGAAATTGTTGATATTTGCCGTGTCCATAACAATCCATATGGAAATATAGCCTATCATTTCGTCCTTTTTCCAAAGACAAAGAAAATGGGTGTTTGGATTTAGAATTTCCGATACAAGCATATTGGTTGTCCAAGGATTGTCAAAACATTGCTTTTCTATTCCCATCAGTCGCGTCAGATTGTTTACGGAGCAAGCCCGTAGAATCAGGTCTTCGT
>DMAP01000033.1 GCA_003446975.1 Clostridiales bacterium
CTTTTCCCTGAAAATCTTCTAACGTAGTTACCATCTGAGCAATTGAATTGTCAGTATAGGCAAGTGAAATTGTCTGATTTGGCGGAGCTATCTGGTCAACTACACAGTCATAGAGCATAAAAGTACGACCATTTACCTCTACAATACTAGGATCAGCGACCTGTCCTTCTGCATTGTTAGTACCTTCGTAATCATAGATACGTGCAAAGGTTTGTCCTTCTTTAGTCCAGTTTATAAGATCAGTGGAATAAGCTCTTGCTATGTCAGTTGGAAGAGGACCTTCTGTAATTGAATAATGATACCACATGTAATAGAGATTGCCGACCTTATGGATTTCAGGACCGCCAGCCATACCAGCTTCTTGTATAACAGGGTTTGAACCATGCTTTACCCAGGTCATACCATCGGAAGAAGTAGCATAGCCCATTTTCCAGTCGCCTATTGAAGTAGCTTTGGCTTCGTAGATCATACGCCAGTCAGTAGGAGATTCAAGCCATACGAAATAATTTCCAATTGCATCAGAATCCCAACCAGAAGCACCGGATGTAATAGCATTGTCCTTCTGCTTAGTCCAGTTAATGCCATCAGGAGATGTATAAAAATCAACATCTTTCCAACCAGCATGTACATACAGGCCATAGGTAGTAGAGTTTACCCTAAAGACAAAGGGACACCACATAACTTCATTAGTTATCAGTACAGGACCATGATTTATCCAGGTAATAGCATCTGAAGAAGTAGCATAGCCCAGGGCAGTATTTTGGTTAACATCATTATACAACCTGTACCAAACCTTCAACATGCCATTTTCATATAGCATGGAAGGTTCAACAGCAACATTATAGCCATGTGTAGGTTGAATAACAATGCCTTGCCTTTTCCAATAATCAAAGGTAGCATCATCAAAGAAAGGGAAAGTAGCAGCACCAGAAGAGGACATACCACCCGGATATACATCATAAACAACATCAGTACCCACAGGTAAAGAAGTTACATTTATCCACATATTATTATTGATATCATCCTCTATATAAAAAGCAGGTTGAGCCGAGCATACACCGATTGATAAAGATGCAATCAAGATTATCAGTACAATATTTTTCAATATCAACAACTCCATTCTTCCAATCATCGAATTAACGAAAAAAGAAAAGGGAGTGAGGTAAAAACCTCACAATGCTGCAATCTTGATAAACTCTACCCTCATTGTACCATCTTGTGTGTTGCCAAGTGTGATATCTACAGGTATCTTCTGGAGATCATCCATTGCTATGAATCCAGCCATTGAAAGGTTGAATGTCACGTCAATATTCTTGTCAGCAGTTGCAAGAGTCCAGGGATACTGTTTCTGGTCAAGTGTGCCATCAACATATACTGCTGGAAGATTCTTGTTTGTGGTACGAACCGCTATTGGATAGTAGCTGTTACCGGAGTTGTCGATAAGACCGGATGCAGATACCTTGATAAGAGCATATCCTACCTGGTCAGTTGAAAGAAGGCCACCCTCTACAGATTCAGTGATCGAGACTGATACAAGTACGCTCTGGTCAGTTGTTGGAGTTGTTACAACACCTGTTTCTGTGAAGTTCATCAGTTCAATGGTTGAGCCAGTTACATTCTTTGTCTTGAAGATAAAAGTTGTAGCCGTTCCATCGTTTGAGACTTCAGCATCTACCGGGATTGTTATAACGCCAGTTGATTCAACGTAGTTATTGGAACTGGAATCTGCCAGTGTGTTATTGTCACTTACGACACTCACAAAGGATGAGCTTAACGCCAGTGTGGAAACTGGTTGTTTGACCGAGCCTGTACCAAGTCCACTTACATAGTCACCTACACCGCCTACATTAAAAGCAGCAGCAAGAATAAAGGCAACAATAGCGATTACTGCAAGTTCACCGCCTGTTCTACCAAAGTATTTTTTTGTCATGAAGATACACTCCTTAGAGTACTTAATACCATATACGACTGTATTAAATATATAGGCATGTACGACAATTGTACGGTAATTTGACAGTGGCTTCCGATTAGTAATTTTAATAGGAAAATTATTTCCACGCAGGGAGTAATTGACTGAAAAAGAGATTTTGTATATAAATAAAAAGGGATTTTTTAACATCCCATTGGAAAGTTGCCTTTATTTGGGAGTTTAGGCATCCGAAATATACAAGAGATCGTCACTTTCTCTTTTTTCAGGCTTCCATGAAAACACATACTGATTTTCAATACCCTGATTCAAGGGCCTTACATCCGTAAGACTACGCCCAAAGCCTGTTTCCTCTTCTGTATTTACAATGATGATTTCCCGGATTACACCGTTTGAAGTCACGAACATTCTAAGAGCTTCGATGTAATGTATATCATATTTATCGAGCTCTTCTATCGGAATTACTCTTACAGTATTGCACTTATTACCCGACAGTTCAGCATAATAGTTTTCAGGAATGGACCTAAAGACTATCGTATTTTCGTTATCTATAATTTCCATGTCTACACTTCCCTTATTTGGTGCTACAGTCATGATTATCTAGGGCTGAAAATGATAAACCAGCCCCAAAACCGAGTAATAATAATCCAATTGGATAACCTGCAACATACATGCCAAAACCTGTAAAGGTAATTGCTACCCTTAGAAATTTTTTATTTACCATCATTTCCTCTCCTGGTGTTACAGGAGGCCATAGACCTCTAATAAGTCGCTTTCAATCTCCCGTATTCGTTCACCTATCAGATACTTATTTGATTGATCGTGAACTGAATTATACAGTTCTGCAAGCTCGTTTCTCTTTTCGATGAGCTTCTTAGCATCGTCTGGTATCTCTGTCATATATTCATCTCCAATGTGAACCTGGAAGTCAAACATCCGTCACCTTTTGTTTTATTTTCACACCAAATACCTTTTCCAAAAATTCAAAACCAACGTCACGGTCAGGCACACTTTTACTTGGAACCTCTCCAATCTCCACAAGATGATGTAAATAGTATTGAATAGCAGATCGTACAACGGTTGAAGGATCATGACCAGTTGCTTTAACAATCCGTTCAAGTTCAGCCTGTGTGCCATCAGGCAACCTAACTTCCAATCTGTTATTATTCGCCATCGTCGTTTTCCTCCGTTCCCTTGTAATATTCCGCAGGTCTATCCTGTTTAGTCCTCTTTCCAAGTTCAACCAGCATACTGTTTGTAATATCAACACGCTTACTTAGATCAATGAAATCCGAATGTGCATTAAGGACCCCGATTGTACGATTCATACCGCCATGATAAGTTTCTGTCAACTGTTTCTGTGCATTAAGTTGTTCAGATAATACATGAGAGTCAATAGGTACATCAATATCAAACATCGGTGACGGAAGATCACCATAAAGAACAGCCCGAACCTGAGTATCAAATACAATGTCACTAGGTATAACACGCTTTTTAAACTCAACCGCTATTATTTTGTTCATACCGCCACCGTCTACAGCCATATCAGAAGGACAAAGTATAGCCACATCTCCCCGGTAAAAGTTACCTGCAAAATTGCAGCCATTACCATAAAAAAGAGAGAAGGACCGACCAGCGACAGTAACCCGACTAGTGACCCCATCCCATGAGAAAATACCACGTTCTGTTATCAGTTGTGGTGACATTCTCCGGCAGTAATCGTCAATGTCATCGTCATTGTTGGAATAGTCCCTTATAAGCCAACCACATGAACCAAGAGTTGCATATCCAACTATGGTATCTGGTAAGACCTGTGGAAATGGAAAGTTAAATATGCCAAGTACCACCCAATAATAAAGGAGTATTCCCCAGGCAATATCACGACCATTCATGACAACAACCCCCATTAAGTCCTGAGATCATCAAAGACAGATTCATTTACTTCAGGCGGAAGGCGTGTGCGTTGTGTAAACACATCATCATTATCTGAAGAATCATCACTACTAATCTTTTCACGTATCCAGTCCCGCTTCAAATATGCAATAATAGCTAATCCAGCAGCCCAATAATACTTTTTATCTTCAGCATCGTTATTTGTAGGAGATTGTACCGGATTTTGTACAGGTGTTTGAGAAACACCCGATGCTTTAAGATCAGCTATTGCTATCTGCATGTCTGATATTGCCCGGTTCTGTGATTCAATTGTAGTTTTGAGGGCAGCTACATCCTGATTTTCATCAGTTGGCACAGTCCATCCGTTAAGTTTTGCCATTTCCAAAAACCATTCTGGAAATTCACTATTAGAGGATACTGACGAAGAAGTTGTCTTAGAAGGTTTAACCACATTCAAAGTGATTGTCTTTTCGGCAACAGTCTCCTTTGTATCCCAATCAATCAAGGTAACTGTAAAGCGATGAGTACCTTCTGTGATGTAAACACCTGATATCCACTGATCCACAGAAACAGATCGACCAGCCCGGACCTGTCA
>DMAP01000028.1 GCA_003446975.1 Clostridiales bacterium
AGTCTTAGCACTGTTAGTCATCGGAAAAAGGGTCTCATTTGGAATCTATTGGCCATAAGAATATATGATAAGAGCGGGAGTATTCACTCCCGCTCAATTCTTGATTATGCTCGTGGTACCAGGTATTTGATGAACTCATCAAGCATCTCATAATTGGAGATCCCGGTTTTTGGCTTGATTGCCATACATGTCTTCTGTACTGTACCATCCGTTCTAGTCAAAGTGCCTACACTTTCAGCAAGACTGACAAGCGGAAGGACTAGATTGGCCTTATCTGTGATATTGCTTGGAAACATGCTCATTGCAACAAGATATTCTACCTCTAGGTCTGTGGTGTCGATTCCTTCCTCGCCTATGATCACCAAGGCTTTTATCCTGCCATCTTTCACCCTTGATAATATGTTGCTGCCTGATTTTGTGAAACCTAGGTCTATGGAACCTTGTGCGTTGGCTTCTTTCTTAAGGGTCAGCAAACCTCTATGGGGTTTGTTGATTTTTCCTGTCGTAACTGCTATCTCGCCAAGCAACTTTTGAATAACCGGTGAGACAGTAAGTTCGTCAATAACGATCACAGGCTTGTTTGCCTTCTGATATGCGTTGGCAATCTGTTGAGCCTGATAATCATCATTTGTCGGATTCTCTACGGCTTTCCCTGATAATATTGCCAGAACATTCGTAAATAAGGTTTCCAAATTGCTTGTCTGATAAGAAGCATCCGAAAAATTATCCAATCTGGTTCCACTGGTTGATATTGAGATCAATGGTCTTTTTAGGTTTTTAATTTTCACACCCATAGGGGCAAAGCTCTCATAGACATTACCAACCGCAAGTATCAGCTCCGCATTGTTCAGCTCCTCATACTTAACAGTGGATTGGATGTTACTGCCCTCAACATTGAGTGAACCAATCATTTCTGTCTCTAATTGTGCACTCAACTCTTTTATCAACGCCAGCTCTTCATTTGTTAATCTCTGTGTCACAAGAAATCCGATGCTGTCTTTTCCATATAAGTATTTAATGGATTTTAGCTTCGATACAAATTCTATTTTTGCATCCTCTAAACTAATATCAGCGTCTAAGCCTTTAACTTTCAGTCTTGGTCCGGTAATTCTATTTTTCATATTGATATAATCAAACTCAAATTTACCCTTCTGACATAACACACCATCATCTTTCAGTCTATTTGGTGTAACCTTGTAAATCAGCTTGCCTTCATGTTGATAAATCACATTGCATCCAAGAGAGCAGTTTGAACACACTCCCTCAGTCTTTTCCAGATTGAGTGGTATTTCCTTGTGGGTTCTTACTTTCTCCTGAATGGCTCCAACCGGACATACATCAATACACTGACCGCATGATATGCAATCTGTTTCTTCCAAAGGTCTGTTGAACTCAGGGGCAATCAACGCATCGAACCCTCTATCAACAATGCCCAAGGCTGTGATGCCCATAAACTCGTCGCAGGTTCTGACACATAGACCGCATTGGATACATTTGTCCGGATTTCTGTCGATAAACTCATGGGTCTGTGGTTCATAACGCTTGTGATTCTCACCGAGTTCCTTGTCTGTATCAATATCTTCCGATTTGATATAGTCAATCAACTGACACTCAAAATAATCCTTGCAGCCACATTCCAGACATCTTGATCCTTCTTTTCTGGCATCGCTCTCTGAATAGTAGGTTACAATCTCCTCGAAATTATGTTTTCTGAGATCAGCTTCCATGTGTTTGAGCGGCATTCTTTCTTCGCTCTGATACTTCTCAAAGTCTTTCTCAGTCAAATCCTTCTGTCTTACAATGATGGGTTCCCTGTGAGGTATGGTAAAACCATTCAAATAGCTATTGATGACCTTTGATGCGTTTTTTCCATCAGCAACGGCCTGTATCGCTATTTTAGGACCTGTCACGGCGTCTCCTCCAGCAAAAACACCCTCTACATTGGTTTCGAAGGTTCCTTCATTAACCTGTATGGTACCCCATTTCGTTGTTTTGATCTCTGAGACATTACCCATACTGACATTTTGTCCTATAGCGGCAATAATCGTCTCAGATTGCAGCATCTCAATTTCACCCTCGATGGGCTCTGGCTTTCTTCGTCCTGAATCGTCCGGTTCTCCCAGCCTCATTTTCTGACATAAGAGACCTGTCGCTTTTCCATTCTCTTCTACTACTTTTATTGGTGCAGATAGGAAACTGAAAACAACGCCCTCTTCTTTTGCTTCCTTGATTTCGATCTTTTCAGCAGGCATTTCCTCTTCAGTTCTTCGATAAACAACCCTAACTTCTTTTACACCAAGTCTGACGCAAGTTCTGGCAACATCCATAGCCGTGTTTCCACCGCCTACCACCAAAACCTTTTCTCCAAGTTTTATGGGTTCATTCTGTGTCACTTGCCTTAGAAAATCTATACCGCCTATAACACCCTCAGCGTTCTCGCCGTCGCATCTCATAGCGGAGCTTTCCCAAGCACCGATTGCAACAAAAGAAGCATCATAATGCTTTTCCAGATAGGTAAGGGTGATGTCCTCGCCAAGTCTCATGTTATAGTTGAACTTGACACCCATTTTTTCTATCAATTTGACCTCTGCATCTATGACATGCTTAGGTAGCCTGTACTGGGGAATACCATATCGCATCATGCCGCCGGGTTTATCCATAGACTCGAAGACCTCTACATTATGTCCATCCTTAGACAGAAAATAAGCTGCAGATAATCCAGCAGGTCCTGCTCCTATAATGGCAACTTTTTTCCCGGTTTTCGGCTGCATTTCAGGCATATACGTTTCTTCTCTGTCATCGAACAAATCATAATCTGCGGCAAAGGCTTTCAAGGCGGCTATGGAGACAGGTTTTTCCACAGCGTTTCTTCTGCATTCTGTTTCGCATGGATGAGGGCATACGCGTCCTATGCTGGCCGGTATCGGCAGATCTTCCTTGATAAGTTTGACAGCCTCTTTGTACTGACCGTTTGCAATCAATCCTGCATACCCTTGAACATCGGTATGCGCAGGACACGCCATCATGCATGGTGGTCTACAGTCTCCTCGGTGATCAGAAACAAGAAGCTTCAACGCCGTTTTTCTTGTGGCTGCAGTCCGTTCTGTATTGGTTTGGATCACCATGCCATTTTTAACG
>DMAP01000419.1 GCA_003446975.1 Clostridiales bacterium
CTCAATTTTTTTGCGTTGCGAGATATCGCGTACAATGCCCATAAAGCCTTTTGCATGGCCTTGTGCATCCTGGATCAGTGTTGTGCTTATCTCACAGATATACCTTGTCTTGTTTTTACGGGTCAACACATACTCTATATTCTGAACCAATCCTTCTTTTCGTGTTTTACTCAGAATTGATCTGATTTTCTTTTCTTCTTTGGCCGGGAACAAATGGTGAAAATATGCTCCTATAAATTCAGCCTTATTCTCTATGCCAAAAATCTCAAGGATGATATCTGAAATTTCCGTTATCTGCCCTTTTGAATTCATTATTACAATGCCCGATGGCGATGCGTTCAGCATGGCCCGATACATTTTCTCCGACTCCTTCAGGGTATTTTCATATTCCCTTTTCTCTGTAATATCTTCTGAAATGCCAAGCAGAAAAACAGCCTCACCCTCATTGTTCAGAATCGGTATTTTGATGGTATGTAAAATCCTCTTCCCTTTATGCTTTGTATGTATTGGCTCATCAGGTACATCGACGAGCATTTTATTTGTGATCACCTTTTTGTCATCCGCAACAAACGATCTGGCTTGCCTTGCCGGGAAGAAATCAAAATCAGTTTTTCCGGTCAATTCTTCTCTTGTCCATCCCAGCAATTCTTCACCGGCTTTATTAATTCTTACAAGACTAAGATTTTTCGCTTCTTTAATAAACAGCATCAAGGGCAGGTTATCTATGATGTTATTGAGCAATGCTTCACTTTCCTGTAAGGTACTGTTGCTTTGCTCAAGTTCATTCACTACTCTTTCCAGATGTTGCTTTTGCTTCCTGATTTCAAGCTTCTGACGGTATAATTCCAGGAAGACCTTAACTTTGCTTAGCACAATCTTTGGGAGAAAAGGTTTCTGAATAAAATCAACAGCACCCGACTTATAAACTTCAACCAGTTCCACTTCATCATGAAAGTGAGCAGAAATAAACAGTATCGGGACTTTATCTCTTTTCTGGTCGTTCTGAATAATGTTTGCCAGTGTAATTCCATCCATTCCTTCCATCCGGATGTCGAGTAAAGCAAGAGCAATCTCTTTCCCCTCAATCCGTTCCAGTGCTTCGTATCCAGAATTTGCAAGAATAAAATGAACATCCAGTCCTTTAAGAATGGCAACCAGCAGATTAAGGTTAATCTCATCATCATCAACTATTAGCACGTTGGGAGTTTCGCTTGCTACCATTTTACATCTATTTGAATTTCTGCTTGACGCATGTAATCAAATCAACCAGAAAGTGAACCTCTTTACACCATTAACGGCAGATTTATCAAAATTAACATGTTTACGAAGATAAGGTTTAATCAGATAGGTTTCATTATAAGCGCGCTACAAAGAATAGTGCTCAATACAGCTAAAAGTGTTTCGGGATAGTTGATGAGGGCTAAACTGTTATTATAATCGCGGAATACATTGAATTGCAAATTCAATGGTCTAAAAAGCGGAATTGCAACCGAGGCCGCCTAAGCGGACGAACTCAGCGAAGCTAAATTCCGCTTAGCGGGGATTATTTTTTATTAATTGTTTTAACAAGAAATAACTACAGACTAAACATATAAACCCACCCAAGAACATTATATTCGAATCTACAACAGCTTGCTGAAATTGATAATTTCTGTTGATATAAACACTCTGATTAATTTGGAATACTATACCACCTAAGGTTAAGAGAATTCCAAAGGTCAGAAAATTGAAGAATAATTTTTTTTTGGTTCTATATTCTTCCTGCGTTTTCTTTTTTGAGCCGCTTTTATTCATCAGTCTGGATTGATTTCAGGTACCACTTTTCGTTTTACTTCTTTTTTTCTACCAAACAGATATCCAATATATTACGACTTGTTTCTCATCACTCATGGCAACTCCTTTTGAATAGCCATGTTTCCACTTTTCCGGCAAACAGTCACATTCCTCAAGATAACTATCATCAATGTATCTTCCAGGCTTGGCTTCAAGCACATAGATTATAAAATCTTTTGTTAGTCCACTCATTGTATTACATTTATGATCATCCATTTCAAAAAGGGGGATGGGCAAACTTGTAGCTGTGGTTAAATTATGTCTGGCAAGTTCCTGACGTTCAAGTGGCTCCTGATTATCGAATACTTCGCCATCAATTTCAATTTCATTACAATAGGAAAATACTAACAGCAAAGCACTGTCATTGGATGAATAAAAGTTATTTGACAACTTTATAAACTTTGACGAAATTTCTTCATATTGTGATTCAGAATAAGTTTTCCATAGGAGTATTCCATCAACTCCAAAACCAAACAATTTTAAATCATCTTTAATAGGTGCTGAAGATCTATAACTAGAACTATCTGGAATTGTTACAGGGAAATGGCTAACCATTTCAGTTTTAAAAAACTGAAGGCTTTGCTCGTAATCTGTTTGAATCCTCTTTTTGAAATCACTATTCTGGCAACTACCGCAAAGAAAAGTGCTGACGATAAAAATAAGTAGTAAATTCTTCATATATATTTTCCATTTTCAATCATCCAACTGCACTATTGGTCAAGAAAGCCTCACAACTTCACTCATAATTTTTGAGCTGCTGTTGTATTCTTCAAATGTAACAAAAATTGCCTAACTACAAATTCAATGTTGTTCAATGCTCAGTTGTAACCAAGATCGCCTAAGAGGACGAGTCCTCCAAAGGCGGACGAGCTCAGCGAAGCTAAA
>DMAP01000371.1 GCA_003446975.1 Clostridiales bacterium
CACCTCAAGATATCCCACTGCGCCATTTTTATACATGGATCTCAATCTCTGCTCCAGCAACTCGTTTGACATATCAATCTGGGCAATAATCTCTTCGATTTCTGATTCTTTGTCTTGAATATTCTGTTCAATACTCGCAAGCTCTAGCTCCAGTTTCAGCTCCTCCGCCGCCAGTCTCAGTATTTCCCTATCCAGCTGATTTATTTCATATTCAACGGTGTTTTTTTCACTCTGTGTCTGCTTTAGCTTTTGGGTTATATTCCCTATTTCACTTTCAGTTTTTTCAAGTTCTTTCTTCAGATCGTTAATTCTTGAAGCACCGGCTGAAAGAACAAGCAATGCAATTATAGTGATAATATATATGCAACGTATGATTCTTTTCATAAAAAACCTCCTAAACGCTCAAGAATTTCTTAAGGGAAACAATACTCCCCAAAATACCAATACCTACTCCTATTGTAACAAAAATTATCAAAATGTCCAGACTTATCATGGTTGCGGGTATCAGATAGACGGATAACATGGAAAAAAGCTTCTCATTTGAATAAGACACCAAGTAGTCATAACCATTCAAAACAATGATAATCGCTAAAAAAGCACCCATGCATCCCAGGATGACGCCTTCGAAAATAAAAGGACCTCGTACAAAGCCATTAGATGCACCAATATATTGCATTAGCTCTATTTCGACTTTTCTGGATGCGACAGTGATCTTGATTGTGTTTTGTATGATAAATATACTAACAAGAAGCAAAATGATGATGACTATCACCCCGAAAAGCTGTATGAACTCAGCGGTGCTGATAAGTTTTTCAACAATATCTTTATAGTACTTCACTTCTTCGATACCGTCTTTTTGTTCAATCTGTCTTATCAGCGCAGATGCGTAGGAAACGTCTCTGAGCTGGACGACATAAGTGTTTGGCAAAGGATTGTTGACCAGGCCTTCCAGCAATCTGCCATCATCTCCCCATTCTTCCTTCATTTTATCCAAGGCATATTCCTTTGATTGAAAAACGACTGCCAAAGTACCCTCAAAGGAGCTGATTTCCTCTCCGATTTCTCTGATTCTCTGATTGGTGATGCCTTCATCCAAATAAACATAGATTTCGTCAAATTTTTCTTTTGTTGATATGGAAATAGCACTAACATTTAAAATTATCATCAAAATCAATCCTAAAATGACTAGAACTGCTGTAACAGAACCAACTGATGCCAAACTCATGGTCCGATTCCTATAGATGCCTTGAAAGCCTTGTTTGATAGTATGTTTAAAAACCCTAGAAACTTTCATAATAGTCTCCTTCTTCGGTATCCCTTATGATTCTGCCATTTTTCAACTCAATGACCCGTTTTTTCATTGTGTCGACAATGGTTCTGTCATGAGTGACCATGAGAAGTGTCGTGCCTCGTCTATTGATTTCAGAAAATATTTTCATGATCTCACTCGAGGTTTCCGGATCCAGGTTGCCGGTCGGTTCATCCGCTATGATCAAATCCGGTCTGTTGACAACGGCTCTAGCAATCGCGATTCTTTGCTGTTCGCCGCCGGCCAACTCGTTGGGAAAGTTGGATGCTTTGTCACTGAGGCCAACCATGCTCAAAACATTCGGCACTTCACGTCGAATACTTTTGGGAGATTGCCCTACCATTTCCATGGCGAATGCGATGTTTTCATAAACAGTTTTTTTATTCAGCAATCTAAAATCCTGGAATACAACTCCGACCTTTCTTCTGTGCAATGGAATTCTCCTGCTGCTCAGATATGTAATGTCTTCTCCATTGAAAATTATTGTTCCTTCAGTCGGATTTTCTTCTTTTATTAATAATTTGATTAAAGTGGTCTTTCCAGCGCCACTTTTCCCTACAACAAATGAGAAACTGCCTTTTTCAACTTTTAGGTTTATATCTTTAACCGCAGTATATTTATTCTTATAAATTTTTGTTACGTTCCGAAATTCAAACATTCGTTTTCTCCGTCCATTTATTTCTATCTTATATTCTACAGGTTTTGAACTATTTTTCAATCAATTATTTACCATTTTTACAATATCATCGGGTCCAATCAATATTTTCACCAGAAACAAAGGCAATAAAATTTGTCTCTTGATTCTTTTTGGCTCCTTGATTAATCTGTAAAACCACTCCATCCCAAGTCTCTGAAATATATGTGGCGCTCTTTTTACTTGTCCGGATAAAACATCGATGGTACCGCCATTGCCTATGATCAGTCTGACCTTCAGTTGCTTGTAGTGCTGATTTATCCACTTCTCCTGCTTTGGCGAACCGAATCCCACAAACAAAATATCCGGCTTTAACCCATTGATTCTGTCAATAATGGATCTTTCCTCGTCGTTGTCCAAGAACCCCGAATGGTAACCCTTAAAATAACCATGCTGATAACCGCAAACGATATCACCATACTTCATTCTGATGTTCTTTGCAGCTATTTCAGCCACGCCAGGTGCTCCTCCCAGCAAAAACACCTTATAGCCTTCCTTCATCGCCATATTAAGCAAAGACAAGGACGTATCAAATCCTGTAACCCTTTCACTCAATGGCATCTTCCTCAACTTAGAGCCGATTACCAAACCAATGCCATCTGGCAGAATCAGAGATCCACGATTAATGATTGATTTCAGTATTTCATCTTTTTGGCACATCATCACTATTTCCGTATTGGGTGTGAAGATAATGTCAGGTGTGTCATCCTGTTTTTCTAAAAGTTTTCGAGATTCTTCCACCGTCTCGGAATTAGTCAAATCGCATATTTCCACGCCCATTATTTCAATTCTTCTCATTCTGACCCCCCAGCATATATCCGACTTTTTCAAGCATTCGGAGGTTACTCGATTCCATGTCGGCAATCCGATGCTGGATGGTCTGTATGGATATACGCTCATTGTTTTTCATTGTTTCAAAGGCTTCAATCAAGTCTGATGACTTCAGAGATTCCAGATTCTCAAAAAAAGGCTGCCCCATTTTTTTACAGAAGGAACTAACCTTTGGATCATAAACCAAACCAAAGAATGGTATGGAAAAAACAGCGCTTAAGATTAACAGATGCAATCTCATTCCAACTATAAATCTTGCAGATTCCACCTTTTGCTTCAAGGCTGCAAGATCGTCAAACCGATAAACTGTGCCAAGTGATTTCAATATCTGATCGTCATTGTTTTTTTGCATTGACAAAAGAACCACTTCATAACCACTTGCCTCGATGTGGACTATCAGATCTTTCACAGCTGTCTTCACCGTATCAATATTCTTCCAATTTCTCAAATTGATGATGACGCAATCTTTTTTTTGATTCTTTTTGATTGGAACTCTTTGCAGGGCAAGGTCGGTACCAAGATCTATATTGGCATTTCCCGTTCCATGAATCCATTTATAAGAGTCTTCATCCCGAAGATGTAAGTAGTCGACTTTCAGTAATGTTTTTTTGACCAGATACGCCTGAAGTTTTCCTTTGATTGGACCAATACCATTTCCTAATAAAATGACTTTTTTTCTAAAAAGAAACGCTGCGTTGATCAATGCCAGATAATAGATGAGACTTCGATTTGAGGTGATGTTCTGAAGCATGCTGCCACCACCTCCTATTAGAAAGTCTGAATCCTTGATAGTTTTCAGAATACGGATGAACTTGTTTCGGCTTATACCTTTGATGCCATGGATTTTTTGGGTCAGTTCAACATTATAGGATAAGGCTTTAATGTTTTCCCTCGAAATATGAGGTTGCAGTATTTCAACTGTCTCGCTTAAGAGAAGCTCATCGCCTAAATTGCTTGATCCATAATATCCGATAATAAATGCTTTTTTACTCATTCTCGTACACCCTAATATAGTCCTCTGACATTTTTGATACGGAATAATTATTTTGGACAAATTCTCGTTCCCAGGAAAAAGATGCCCTGGACATGGTCAAAATCTGATCCAAATCATGTCTTAGTCTATTATAGCTAAGCTCCTCAGCATCCCTGGCAGTGAAGTTGTTGATCATAGCTTCATCCAGAATTGAGGATCTTAATATCCCCATATAGCCATAATTTCCTGACAGCACAATCGGCAAACCCATACTCATGGCTTCCAGGGCTGCTCTGCTGATACCAACAAAAACCTTAGCCTTGCCCAACTCAATATCTACCCTATTGGTTGCGCCTTGAAAATTAATATTATGAATGCTTGCCGCTTTTTCCCTCAAAGCCTTCAATTCAGTTCCGGAGCCAACCACCAGTATTCTGACACTTCTTTCTTTAGCATAATCGATGAGCAGCTCAGCCGTTTTGCTTGTCTCTTCATCCAGACGACTTACATGAATGATGTCATATGAGTAATCCGATGTGGCGGAAGGCGAGAATCGTTCTGTATCGATACCGTTGATGGTTTTGAAAATATTTGCCTTCTTAACAGGATAATTTTCGATGAGATAGGTTTCCAAATCTTCACTGACCACAAATATTTCCTTTCCCCATTGGGTTATCCATCTCAGTAAAAAATTAAGTCTGAACGTAAAATGGACTGTGGTAATCATTCGAAAATGATAGAGCTTCTCGAATATGCTGACATAAAGACTAGGGATTCTTGCATGAGCATGTACGATATCGGGCTTGAATTCTCTCATGAGCCTGTTGAGCGAGACAAGGGATTGCAAGACAAAAATTGGTCTCTTGCTATGCATAGGAATCCGAACCACCTTAACGCCGGCTTCCATCAGTTCCTTACTATAGGTCCCGCCATTGGATGCCACAACAACTTCATAGCCCTGATTCGATAAATATTTTGAAAGTTCGACTACATGTGTCTCAGCGCCTCCGATGTCCAAGCTCATCAGACATTGCAATATTTTCTTCATTGCCAATCAATCTCCTCAATTATTCCTGAAGTGCTTATATACTTGGTATAGAATTTGAACACGGAGTTAACCTTGATTTCCGTAATCCCTTCTGAAAAATAACCTGTTTCCCGTTCAAGCAGCGAAGTTTCCAGCGACACCAATACAGTGTATTTATCCGGTACTTCCGCAAAGACAAGCCTGCCGTCTACTGTCTCAATTTCGTCCTTGTATGGCATGACTGTCAGATTTGTGACAGGTCCTAAGACGCTGTTGGTTTCTTCAGACAATATGATATGTCCTGTTTTTAGGGCATTGACAGTCGCTTCCCTCACATCTTCGACTCTTAACACAATAATGGCCTTCTCCATTTTCAGACCCTCGCTGGGATCTGAAGATGAGCCAAATGTTCCCATTTTAGAAGCAATTACCAAAATGCCACCAATGATAAAAAAGATGATGATGATATCGACAATGTTCATCTTTCTCATTTCACAACCTCCTTGATATCAATGATATAACCATAAGATGCAAAACCTTTGCCTTTGATTGGAAACATGGCGCCTACTTTTATGTTTTCCTGATTGACCCTTATATTGTATGCATTTTGATCAGTGTTAGCCTCGATGGTCATTCTCACTACATATCTGTTTTCAACAGCTTGTTTTACAAAAACACCCTTTTGCAAATCCGGGACAATGATTTCAAAGGGCAATACCTCATAGTCTATCAATTTGCCTACATAATAATTTTTGCTGGAATTGTATAGATTACCATCCAATTTCAATTGTTTGGCAAAATTTTCATTGACATCCTCCGTCTCGAAAGTGTAATGTATGGTTTGCTTACTGACAGTATCAACGTCTTTTGATCCTAAAAAGCTTAGTGCATAATACCCGATTAAAATGATCGCTAAAACAATCACTATGTCAATAATACTTATTTTTTCAAACACCATTCCCTTTTTGTTAATCAGTTTCATAACCCCTCCATGTATAAGGATTCAATCCCTTTTATCATTTCCTTGAGTGAAAATCTCTCAATCACTCTTTCT